>JANNHX010000672.1:0-5074 GCA_031404615.1 Chloroflexota bacterium | reverse complement strand
CGGCCACGTCCCCGGCCGCGGCGAGCTGTCGGGCGGCCAGGTCCGCGGCGGCCTGGAGGTCATCGAGTGAACCGGCCGCCTCCCAGGCCGCGGCCGCAGGCCCGCGCCGCGCGTCCACGCCCGCGAGGACGGCATCCGTCTGGCCGGTCAGCTCCCAGGTCCGGCGTGCGGCCTCGATCGCCGTCGTGGCCCCCCGGAAGTCCCACGCCGCCATCGGCGCGCGCACGGCAGCCGGTGCCGTCCAGCCCTGTGCCGCCGCCACGAGGTCGCGCCAGGCCCGCCGCGCCTCGGCGCGCTGGGTGAGCAGCGCTGCATCCTTGGCGACACCGTACTCGGCGAGCAGATCCGAGGCGACCGTGTCGCTCGCCCCGGCCGGCGCCAGCGCCAGCTCGTCCACCGCGTCCAGCCAGTCCTTCCACGTCGCGACGCGAGAGGCCCGTCGCGCGTCCATCCCCGCCCCGTACGGGTCCCGCCGCGCCAGCAGGGCCGACACCGCCGCGGTCATGCCCGGCTCGCCCGCAGCCTCGGCGACCGCGGTGACCGCGTAGCAGGCCGCCGCGTACTGGCTCGTGACCGCGTCCCGCTCCACCTGGGTCGCCTCCGGCCCCAGCTTCCGCCAGGTGGCGAGCGACACGGACGACGGCGACACCCAAGGCCGCGTGCACGCCGCCGTATCGCCGCTCACCGCGCGCCCGGCCCACTCGGCCAGGCCCTCGCTCAGCCACGTGTCCTTGAAGGCCGTGCGGTTGAACCAGGCGTGGGCCAGCTCATGCTCCACGAGGGCGGGCTGCGCGTAGTCCTCGCCGACGGTGACCGTCCGGCTCTGGGTATCGTAGAAGCCCCCGTACTGCGCGCCGGTGGCAGACTCCTGGACGTTGAGCGCCGCCTCGCCAGGGAGCCCCGCGCCCGTCAGGCGCTCGAGCGCCGGCAGGCTGGACGCGATATCCGCGCGCACGCCCATCGCCCAGGCCGGGTCCTCGGGCCAGGAGCGCAGCTGGATTGTCGCCCCGTCGTGGCCCACCAGCTGCTCGGTCCTGTAGCCGCCGGCGTTGGTGCCCGTGAAGCACGCGAACCAGTCGGCGGTGCTCGTGATCTTGCCCGAGGCGAGGATCCGCTCCTTGCCCTTGACCTGCGTCTTCAGCTTCTCGCCGCACGCATCAATGGCGAAGCCCTTCGGCAGCCGCACCGTGACGGAGCCCTGGTCCGTGCCGTTCGCGATGGCGCAGAACGAGGCGAACGCGCGCATCGTGCGCGTGGACGTCTGGCTGCGCGGCTTGCCGCCCTTGATCGTGTACGTGAGCTTCACGGTCCGCGCCTTGCCGAAGAACAGCTCGGGGAACGTGATCGTCGCCGCGCGGTAGGCGGCGCCCGGCGTGCCCAGCAAGACCTCGAGCGGCTTGCCACCGGAGACCGCCGTGACGCCCGTCGCCTCGTTCTCGACCAGGGCGTTCGTCGTCGTCAGATACGTGCGGACGGTGTTGTAGCAGGTGGACGGGTAGGGCAGCGGGAACCAGCCATCGGTGTACTCGATGCACGAGTACGGCTCCTCGCGGTCGGGCGTCGTGTTCGTTACCTTGAGCGTCACGGTCACGGTGAGGCGGCCCCTGGCGGGGTCGAGCCGGTAGATCGTCGACGCGGTCTGGCGGTAGCCCTCGGCCGCGGACACGTACGGCGGGGCCACCGCGGTGAGGCCGACCGCGGCGACGAGCGCGACGACGAGGGCGACGAGGGTCCGGCGCATGAGGGGCACATCGTGCACCGGGTTGGCCGAAATTGCATCCACCCGGCTCAGGGCGTCCGCCGGGTCGCCGGGGCGACGACCGCGCCGGCGCGACCCTACAGCGCCAGGACGAACCGCAACGAGGCATCCACCCGGGTCATGGCCTCGGGACTGATGCGGCCGAGCCTCGGTCCGAGGAGCTCCACGGGTCGCGTATAGACCTGGTCTGCCTTGACCCAGCCGTCCCGGTCGAGGCCGCTCGCCTGGCGGGGAACCCACACCAGGTACGGCGGCACGACCTCGGGGCCACGACCGCCGCGCGTGGTCATCGGACACATGAGCACGGTCGATGAGCGGGCGAGCCGGTCAGATTGGACGATGAGGGCCGGATGCGGCCCCTGGATCGCGGCCCCGCCGATGTCCTCGAACGTCACCAGGTGGATGTCGCCCCGACGGCCCGTATCGACCCCAGGGCGCTGTCCGATGCTCACCACTCGATCTCCGCAAGGAGCCGGGCGTGCACGGGCGCCGTCGCCTTCGCCCAGGCCAGGTTCTCCTCCCGGTCCTCCTCGAGTGCCTGATCGATCCGTGCCTGCTCCACCTCGTCCAGGAGCCGGCGAAGGCTCGCCGCAATGACGCCGCTCACGCTGACGCCGGTGGAATCGGCAACCTCCCGGACCGCCGTGACGAGCGGTTCCGGGAGGCTGATGGAGAGCTTGGCGAAGGGCCCCGCCTCCGTCGCGGACAGGTACGGGGCGAGCGCGTCGCGCGTGGTCGGCAGCGGCCGGCTGCCGTGGTCAGGTCGCTGGTCGTACTCGGTCATGCTCCCAGCATGATCTTGGGTACGACCAGTGTCAAGCTCCGGTACGACCAGCGCTTCAGCGGGTCACGGGATGAGGAAGGTCACCTGGACCGTGATCACGATGTCGGTCGTGCCCGGGAGGACCGGGGTCTCGGCGGCGGCATCGGCCGGTGCGGCGGCGGCACCCAACATGTAGCCACGGTCGTACCAGACCGGCGTCACGACCTGCTCGGAGACGTTCGCGACGCCCTGGATCCGGACGCCGAGCCCGTTGGCCAGGGTGTCGGCCTTGGCCTTGGCGTCGGTGACGGCGGCCTCGCGCGCCTTCGCCTCGGACGCGGCGCGGTCGGCGACGTCGAAGCTGACCCCCTCGACCGAGGTCGCACCGGCCTGGACGCCGTTGTCGAGGACGTCGGAGAGCTTGTCGAGGTCGCGGACCGTGACGCTCACCGTGTTCTGCAGCTGGTAGCCGCGGATCTTGGGCGCCTGGTTGTTGGGGTAGTTGTAGACGGGGCTGAGCGAGACGTTCGCCGTCGCGATGTCCTTCTCGTCGATCCCGAGCGTCTTGATGGCGGCGACGACCTTGGTCATGGCGGCCGCGGCGGCCTCGCGGGCGGCCTTGGCGGTGTTGCGCTCGATGACGACCCCGAGGCGGACCGTCGCGAGGTCCGGCACGACCACGACCTTGCCCGATCCCGCGACCGAGATCGTGTGCTCCGGCGGCTGATCGGTGGCGCCGTTGACCGGCGCGTAGGTGCGCGGCGCCAGCGCCCCCGCGAGGACGGGCCCGGCCACGAGGCCGACGAGCAGGGCACCGGCCGCGGCGACGAACGCCCAGCGGGCGGTGGAGGAAGAGGTGGTCATCTCGGGTTGCCTCGTTGTGGGATGGGACCGGCATTGCCCTCGCCGGGTCCGGCGCCGCCCTGACGCCGCGGAGGGCCGTGCGGTTGCCTCCCAGTTGCGCGGCGGGTCGCCTGCTCATCGGGTGGACTCCGACTTCTTGCGCCCGTACCCTTGAAGGGTGACCGATGACCAGCTCGATCCTGCGCCGACGCTCGACACCGACGAGCAAGCGATCGAAGAGGCCGAGACCGGCATGCGCACGGTGACCACGAGCATCACGTTGGCAACGCTCGGTCAGATGGCCGCGGACCGGTTTGGCAATCTGGTGAAGGCGGTCGTCGACGTCGGACGGGGCATCATGGTTGTCGACGCCGACATGCATGCCGACGAGGAGGCGCTGCTGCTCGAGCACGGATCACGCCAACGCGACCTCTGGGGCATCAACCTGTATCCCGCTCAGTTCGGCACTCCGGCCTTTATCGAGTTCGATTCGATGATCAACATCAGGCCGAGTCAAAACAATCGGTCGCGATCCGTCGACGACCCTTCGGCAAGGCAGGCTGTCACTTCGGTCTTGGACCGGCTCGTCAGACCATGACGCTTCATCGCGACTTGGCCGCCGGGCGCTGGGCGGAAATGACCCTGGCGGAACAGATGGGGAATGTCGGAGCAGACGTCGGACGCGCGATACGCGCGAGAGCCGCGAGCGACGAGTCACGATTCGTTCCCGCGCTCGATCGCGCTCTTGATCTGCTCGATCTCACGCTTGCCGATGGGCGCTGGTCCGGACCTCGGCTCCGAGAGCTCGCACGGACACGCGAAGTACTCTGCGACTTCCTCGTCGGCGACAACGCCTACGGTTCGACGGCGGAGTCTCTCGAGGCGTACTTCATGGCGTTCGCGCTGGCAGCTCGGCGGGATCGATAGCTCACGCGATGATTGCCGACGCTGTCCGCCACCTCTTCGACTACCACTTCGCCGAGAACCGGTCCTGCTGGGACACGTACCTCGTGCCGCTCACCGACGAGCAGTTCACGCAGGAGGCGGCCTACTCCCACGGGTCGGTGCGGAACCAGGTCGTGCACCTCGTGAACGTCGACGAGGCGTGGTTCAGCGATCTCGGTGCCGTCTCGTTGCCGGAGGGCCCGGACGCCGAGACCCTCGACCGGGCCGGCCTTCGCGCGCGCTGGGACGAGCTCGAGCGGCAGCAGCGCGCGTGGCTCGCTGGGCTGACGGACGAGGCGCTGGGCCAGAAGCCGATCGCGGACGGCGAGGACAAGGACCTCATCCTGTGGCAGATCCTGCTCCACGTCGTGAACCACGGCACTGACCACCGGGCGCAGCTGCTGCGCCTGCTCAACGACCTCGGCGTCAAGACGGTCTCGCAGGACTACATCTTCTACGTGTACGACCACCCGTAGCGGTGACGGGTCCCGACCCGCTGAACGGGCCGGGCGAGTCATCGAGGGCGGACCACCCCGCGGCCGACGCGGCACGACGGGCCGGACGGCGCCTTGTCTCGGGACTCACGGACCGACCCCACCCTTGACGCTCTGTTAGCGTCGGAGGCAGTGTCCCGTGAACCGCGGAGGTCACTGCGTGGGGGTCCTGGGGGAACAGGCCGAGCGCCTCGTCGAGGAACGCGTCCGTGCGGTGCTGCCCGACGGCGTCCGCTGCTACGCGAACGTCCCGTTCGTCGCGCACACGCG
>JANNHX010000671.1:0-4878 GCA_031404615.1 Chloroflexota bacterium | reverse complement strand
GAGATCGTGCTTGGGAGTTTCGCGGCTAATCAGGTCAAAGCAAGAGGCATCACACGCCGTTACCAGTTCCTTGGTTTTCCTCGGCCGACCTCCTAGCCGGCCATTTTCGCGTGCCGCCGCTGCCTTCGCCTCGCTTGTCGCCTTGCCGCCGCGCTTGCCCATCTCTGCCGCCATCCAGCGACGCGAGCCGAGAAAACCCTCCAGTAGCGCAGGGAGGTAGAGATCGGCATCGAGCCGAGGGAAGTGAATCCCCAGACCGGACGGGCTGATTTCGATTTCGGCGAGGTCTTCAGTTTTCGCGCGCTCCAGCCCCTGCGCATCGTGGGGCCGAAAGGCGATCTCGATCCCGCTGGATAGATCGATCACGATCCGGCCGATGCGGCGGTCATAGCGTACGGCGGTCGCGGTCGGCGTCTTGCGGTTCCGTTCCTCTGCACGCTTGTTTGCCGCTTCATAGTCCTCGTTACGGATTGCCATGAATTTTTCTCCACTCGTTGCACAGATACGTCAGGTCGGCGACCAGAGCCGTTCGGATACTCCCGAGTTCCCGCGCAGAAAATCCGAAGTTCTCGCGCAACTCGGCCGGCCCATCCGGGCAGTGCAGGTGAAATGCCGCCTCGCCGTCGTTGCCGATCACATGCACATGCGCCGGTCGATGATCGTTGGGATAGATCACGACGCGCAGGCTGCCTATGCGTTTGATGGCCGGCATGGGGTCATTATAGCCATAAACCTAAACAGATTGGGTTACTGCTTGCCTGGTTGCGATCCATCCGGTAAACGGCCGGAAAGTACATTCCCCCCGCCCCGGGACAGGTGCGCTCCACGTTTTCAGCTACAGCCAGCCGTAAGGAACAGCTAATGCCCGCGGACAAGTCGCTCCTGTGACGCTACATGAGTGTCTTTTTCGGGTCGAACTGCGACGTTCCCAAGCCCATCGCGAATTTCACCGACTCAAACATTCGCGCAGCGAATCTTCGAGCGCCGGATGCTTGCGCAGTGACCCGTACAGCGTTTTCAGCAGCGGCTTGATCGGCGCGATCATCGGGGCAGGCGCCTCCTTGAAGGCATGCCTGATGGTGAGGGCGTCGGTATCGGCGAGTACGGCGCCAAGAAGCAGAGCCTGCTGCCGGTCCTTCGCTGCCTTTTCCGGCGAACCGCGCCTTTGCGTGCTCGAATACAGCTTGTGCCAGACGAAGCGCGCGGCCTGCGGCAGGCGCACCGGGATGCAGTGACCACCGGCCGGCATCGCGCCCGCTTCGGCGCCGTCGAGCAGGTAATCGTAGTGGGGCACGGCTTGCGCCGACCATTGCAGTTCGGGAATCTTCACCGTGGCGCCGAGTTTTCTGCCGGGCGCCAGCACATCGACTCGCAGGCCCTGGACACCCGGCAGCTTGACCGAGGTCGATGGCGAGGTCGAGGGTAATCCCGGTACCGCGACAAATGGCAGGCCGGTAGCCTGCATCGTGGTCAGGAAAGGCAGCGGTGCGCCCAGTTTCAGTTGCTGCCGACGCGCCAGGTCGATATCGAGCGTTCGCGCCGTCACCGCGATGGCGCCAAGTTCGTTGAGCCAGGCCATGCAGGCCAGCGTCCCCGTGAGCACCAGGCCCGCCTCGAAGGCCCGCCGATTGTGCAGTTCGACGAGAACGCGGGCCGTGGCCTTGTCGGCTACCTGAAAGCCAAGCTTGCGCAGCGCCGACACCTGCGTCGCGGCCCATGCGCTGAATTCCATGCGCTCGCGCATGGCTTCGAGCGCGGCGGCATCGCCTTCCTTGCACACCAGTTCTTCCGCGGGTTTGCCGGGCACCGGGTAGAAGACGCGATACCAGTAGCCGTAGCCGGTTCCGCTGCGCAGGGCAAGCGAGCCGGGCGTGCCCGGCAGCAGGGCGCCCGCGGCAAGTGTGCGCTCCTTGAGTTCCGTGTACTGCGTGCGGAAGGCAAGTTCGTGTTCGCGATACGAAGGGGCTTCCATGTCTTACCCCATAATTGCAAAAGTCATGGGGTAAGTCTAGCGCATTCCGATTTACCCCACAAGATTAATTTCAATGGGGTAAATTGGGTATCCCTTTCACGCACCTTATGGTTAGAACCGTAGGTCGGGTTAGCGGCTTTATCGCGTAACCCGACAGGAGGCGTCGGGTTACGTCGCAAAACCACGCACCTAACCCGACCTAAGGCTCATCGGGGTCACTTGAGCAGCGAGGCGACGTTGTGAACGTGCGTGAAAGGGATACCCAATTTTCCATATTCTTATCAAAACAGAACCTGCAAGGTTTCCGGGTTCAATTGCCCCCATCGCCGGTCCCGATTTGCGCCGACTATGTGACAAAAGTCACACCGCGCCTCAAAAAAATCCCCGCGCTCGGCGATTCGCCTTGGAAGCGGGCGATTCGCGGCCCGCCCGCCGCAATCGCCGACCCCGCCAAACCGCCACGGCGCAAGGAGCGCGAGGGACATCCGGCTTGCCGGCCATTGGCCCTCAGGGTAGCCCGGGAGCTTCATCTCCTCCCCTTCAAGGGGGAGGCCGGGAGGGGGATGGGGAGGGAGCTGGCGCTTCATGCGCCCTGGCCCGGCGCGCCGGAGTCATGGCTCTGAAAGCTCAAGCGGAAATATGTCACGGTCAAGCGGAAATATGTCACGGTCAAGCGGAGATACTTTACATATTATATTTTTTTACGGCTATTGACATCGGGTTCCGTCAGGACTATTTTTCGTTCAGGTGTAAATGGAACGCCGATCCGCGTCGTGCGCAAAATTACATCCCCCCCGGATAATTTGCTGTCGTTCGTCCAATAATTCCCCTAAAGGAAAGAGTCATGGCCAAGATCGTCAAGTATCAAGATAACGCTACTCTGGCCGGTACTTCCGGCGCCGACACGCTGGTCGTCTATGGCGACAATACCGTTATGGCGGGCGGCGGCGGCAACGACACCTACATTTTCGGCGACCAGAGTAGAACCAACAGCGATGCGGCCGACAACGCGACGATCATCGAGGAAGCGACCGGCGGCATCGACACGGTGCGCTTCGATGGCGATGCCTACTCGCATAACGGAGTCACGCTCGCCGCCAACGTCGAGAACCTCCAGATGATCGGCATGTATGGCGGCAGCT
Source organism: Chloroflexota bacterium (assembly GCA_031404615.1). GTDB lineage: Bacteria > Chloroflexota > Limnocylindria > Limnocylindrales > CSP1-4 > CAIXZV01. The sequence continues at coordinate 1,764 of JANNHX010000671.1, read as the reverse complement.
ACGGCTACGGCAACGACCTGAACAACATCCTCGACGCCTCCGCGGTGCGGGATGGCTACCGGGGCATTTCGCTGTTCGGCGAGGGCGGCAACGACACCATCACCGGTTCGCTCGGTGACGATTCCCTGTACGGTGGCACGGGTAATGACATCCTGAACGGCGGCCGCGACGACGACTATATGGAGGGCAATGCCGGCAACGACGTCCTCAACGGCGGCTACGGCGACGACGACATGTACGGCCAGGACGGCAACGACATCCTCAATGGCGGCGACGCCAACGAATCGGCCGGTACCGATTTCGACGGCTATGGCTACGGCGGCAACGACAATCTCTTTGGCGGCTACGGCAACGACATCCTCAACGGCGGCAACAATACGTTTACCGTCACCGACCCCAACGGCTACGCGGCCGTTATGTACGGCTCGTATGACTGGTTCGAGGGCGGCTACGGCAACGACATCATAAACGCGGGCAACGACGTCATGACCGGCGGCAACGGCGTGTTCGGCGACGGCAACGAGACCTTCTACGCCAGCAACAACTACTTGTACGGCGATTACGGCAACGACGTCCTCAACCTCGGCAATGTCACGATGCTTGGCAACGGCGGCAACGACGCCCTCTACGGCGGCTACGGCTACGCCCACGGCGGTTTCGGCAACGACACCATCAACGGCGGCGTGGCCATCCTGAACGGCGGCGCCGGCGACGACTGGATTTTCGCGGTCGGCGAGGACACTGGCGACGGCGACTACTTCATCGGCGGCTACGGTAACGACATCATCAACGGCGGCACCAGCACGGTCCTCGGCGGCGACGGCAACGACAAGATTTACGGCTCGATGCCTTCCGTCTACTACGGCGACCAGTGGACCGGGGACTGTTCCAGTAGCCCCGACGACGGCAACGACAAGATCACCGGCAAGACCGAAACGCTGGACGGCGGCGCCGGCGACGACTATATCTACGCCGGCTATGCCACCTATTACGGCGGCGGCGGCAACGACACCATCACCGGCGGCAACCTGACCATCCTCGGCGGCGCCGGCAACGATCGGGTCTTCACCAATGGCACCGCCTTCAACAGCATGTTCGGCGGCGACGGCAACGACATCCTCACCGCCGGCAATCTGATCATCACGGATACCCTCGGCGAGAACGCCGTCTATGGCAACTACGGCTATGGCGTCGGTTACGCCAACCTCTACGGCGGCGACGGCAACGACATCCTCAACGCTGCCAACGGCAACGATGCGCTGGACGGCGGCGCCGGCAACGATACCCTCAACGGCAACGCCGGCGACGACCGGCTCTACGGCGGCGAGGGCAGCGGCAGCGACACGCTGAACGGCGGCGCCGGCAACGACTTGCTCTACGGCGCCGGGGGCGACGACGTCCTCAACGGCGGTGCCGGCGACGACAGCTACTACGTTTCCTACAACGGCGGTGCCGACTCCATCGTCGATTCCGGCGGCGACGACACGGTCATGGTCTACATGCCAGTCTTCACCGCGGCGGCCGGCATCGAGAACATCATCAGCATGGGCTACGGCAGCGAGGTCCTCACCGGCAACGCGGTGGACAACTTCATCTATGGCGGCAGCAGCGACGACGTGCTGCTCGGCCTCGCAGGCTACGACGTGCTGGACGGCTGCCTGGGCGTCGACCTCATGGAAGGCGGCGCCGGCAACTACAACTTCATCGTCGACAGCGACTGCGACAAGGTGATCGAGGCAGCAGGCGCAGGCACCGACTCGGTCT
>JANNHX010000670.1:0-5185 GCA_031404615.1 Chloroflexota bacterium | reverse complement strand
CATAGCGGTCGGCCAGAACCAGGGCTCCGGCTTTGAGCGCACACTCGGGCCCGGTGCTAGGCTGCACCGGCAGTGCGCACGCCCGTCACCCTGTTCCTGCTTGCCCTTGTGGCGCGGCTCGTGGTCGCCGCCGGGGTTCCCTGACCCGGCGTATCCGGATTCCTTCTACTACGTGGATGTCGCCCGCCAGCTCGCGGCCGGCCACGGCTTCTCCGTGGACTTCGTCTGGATCTTCGCGGAGGTCGGTGGCAGGATCCCGCTCGACCCTGCCCTGCCGATCGCATCGAACGCGCACTGGATGCCGCTCGCGTCGCTGGTCCAGGTCCCGTTCATCTGGGTCCTCGGCCCCATCCCCCTGGCCTCGACGCTGCCGTTCGCGATCTGCGGGGCGTTCGCGGCACCGCTCGCGTGGGCGATCGGGCGGGACGCGGGCGCGCCCTCGTACGTGAGCGTGGGCGCGGGGATCCTGACCGCACTGCCGGCCCTGTCCTTCGTCTACATGGCCCAGCCGGACAACTTCTCGCTGTACCAGCCGCTCGTCGCGGGCGCGCTGTTCCTCGCCGCCCGGGGCATGCGGGGCAACCCGCGGGCCTTCGTGCTCGCGGGCCTGTTCGCCGGCCTCGCCACGCTCTCGCGCAACGACGGGCTGCTGGTGCTCGCCGTCCTGGGCGCCACGTTCCTGTGGGACCGGCTGCGGACGTTCCGCGGGTTCGGCGGCGAGCCCCGGCGGCCGGCGCGGGTCCCGCTACTGGCAGCCCTCGGGGCCGTCGGGCTGTTCGCGGCCTCGGTGGGGCCGTGGTATGCCCGCCAGATCGCCGTCTTCGGGACGCTCTCGCCATCGACCGCCTCGGGCAAGGTGCTGTTCATCCGCGACATCGGCGAGTGGAACAGCATCACGATCCCGGCGAACCTGGATTACCTCCTGGGGATGGGCTGGGGCCCGCTCCTGATGACCCGGGTCGGCGGACTCATCGCCGCGCTGTTCATCTTCAGCGTGCTGGTCGGGGCGCTGATCCTGGTCCCGTTCCTGTTGATCGGGGCGCGGCGACGGCGCCGGGACGCGGTCTTCGGGCCGTACTTCGGATACGCGGCGCTGCTGTTCGTATTCAGCGCGATCGTGTCCGCGGTCCACGTGCCGGGCGGCACGTTCATCCACTCGGCCGTGGCCCTCGCGCCGCACGGCTACGTGCTGGCCCTCCTGGGGATCGTCATCGGCGTGACCTGGATGGGCCGCCGGCGGAAGGCCTGGAACCCGGAGCGGGCCGGGCGGTTCTTCGTGACGGCGGCGGTCGCGTTCGGCGTCCTCGCCGCGGTCTGGGGCGCGGCCAGCGTGCACCGGTCCTGGGACGAGAAGCGTGCACGGGCGCAGGCCGTCGCGCATGGGCTGGCCGACGGCGGGGCCCTGCCGGACGACCGCGTCATGTCGATCGATGCCTCGGGCACGAAGTACTGGACCGGCCACGGGGGCGTCGTGCTCGTGAACGACCCCATCGCCACCGTCGAGGCCGTCGCCCGTGCCTACGACATCCGGTGGCTGGTGCTGGAGACGGCCGACGGGGTGCCGGCGACGACCCAGATCCTCGTCAACGGCCAGCGCCCGGACTGGGTCGGGCCGGCGGTGATGGACACGGGCGACGTCGCGGTCTACCCGGTCTGCACGCGCCCCGACGACGGCCGCTGTGTCGACGACGGCTCGAACACGGTCCGCCGCCCCGCCGGTGACCCCGTGACCGAGCCGGAGAGAGGCGCATGACCCGGCGCGAGGCCTGGCTCACGGCGCTGGGCATCTTCGCGATCGCGCTCGTGGTGCGGGCGGTCGCCGCCGCCGCGGTGCCGTTCCCCAAGCCCGAGGACTCGGCGTACTACGTGGGCGTGGCCCGCAACATCGTCGAGGGCCGGGGGATCATCTCGGACGCGCTGTGGAGCTACGGGACGCCGCCGCTGGTCTTCCCCCGGCCAGCCTTCGAGGTCTGGCTGCCGCTGCCGTCCCTCCTGTTCGCGATCCCGCTCGCCCTCTCGGGCGTCGCGGCCCCGATCCCGCTCGAGACCGCGATGCGGGCCGGGCAGGTCGTCACCGTCCTGTTGGGCGCCATCCTCGCGGTTCTCGCGTGGCGCCTCGCGGCGGATGTCGCCGAGGAGCGCGGGCTGGGCACGGGCCGGGCACGGACGCTCGCCATCGGGACCGGCCTCACGACCGCCGTCTATCTGCCGCTTATCCTCCACTCGGTCCAGCCGGACTCCACGATCCTGTTCGGGGTCCTCGCCCTCGGCATCGGCCTGCTCATCACCCGCGTCCTTCGGGACCCGCGCGGCGCGCGCCTGGCGGACCCGCGCCTGCTCGCGATGGGCGCCCTGCTGGGGGCGGCGGCGCTCACCCGCAACGAGGCGGTGTGGGTCGCGGGCGTCTGGGCGTGGCTGGCGTGGCGCCGGGCCGGCTCGACACGGGCGGAGCGCGTCCGGCTCATCGGGGTCGTGGCCGTCGTGAGCCTCGCCCTGTTCGCGCCGTGGGCGCTGCGCGACTGGGCGGTCTTCGGCAACCCGCTGCCGGGCCAGGCCGCTGCGAACGCACTCTCGGTCACCGGGTTCGACGTCTTCGCCTGGAACGACCCGCCCAGCCTCTCGCGCTACCTCGCCGTGGGGCCCGCCCGGCTCCTCGAGATGCGCGTCGAGGGCCTCGCCCACAACGTCTTCAACGTCCTCGTGCTGCTGGGCATCCCGCTCGCGGTCCTGGGCATCGTCGCGCTGCCCTGGCAGGCCCGCGTCCGCGCGCTGCGACCCGTGGTCCTCGTCGGCGGCATCACGTTCCTGGTCACGAGCCTCCTGTTCCCGGTCGCGACGACGTGGGGCACGTTCCTCCACGCCGCGGCGCCCATCCACGTGCTGCTGATCATCTCGGCGCTCGGGGCGCTCGACGCCGGGCTCGCCGGTCTCGGCCGGCGCCTCGGCTGGACCCGCCAGGTGGCCTGGACTGGCGCGGTGCTCACGGTCGGCGGGTCCGCGCTGTTCGCCGTGGCGCTCCTGCCCGCCGTCTCGAAGGGCGCGACGGACACGGCGCGAACGTACGCCGTGCTCGCGCGAGAGATGGCGGCGATCGGGGCGCCGCTGGACGGCTCCAGGCCCGTGATCCACGACTTCGCGATCTGGCTCGCGGAGACGCAGCGGGTCCCGGCGCTCGCGCTGCCCGACGAAACACCGGGCGACGTCGCGGACCTCGCGGCGACCTTCGGGGCCCAGTGGCTGGTCATCGCGAAGGGCGAGCACGGCGAGTGGCCCGAGGTCCTCGACGCGGGCACGGACCCCGCGGCGGCCTGCTTCCACGAGGTGGCGCTGGGGGTCCCGGCGGACCGCGCGGACGCGCGCGCGATCGATGGGGTCCGCGTCTGGCGGATCGCTTGCGAGGGCGCTGCGGTGGTCGTCACGCACGATCCTCCCGGGCGGCCCTCGCCGTAGGCCCCGACGCGGCTACACTCCGCCCGATGGACGTTCCTCGGAGCGAACCGGCGGGCACCCGGTTCGACGAGCTGCATGCGGAGACGACGGAGGCCCTGGCGTTCGCCGCCAACACCCTCCGGGCTGTTCGCGACCGCTATCGCGGCTCGTATCTCGACGACGTGTCCCGGTGGGAGGCGCTCTCCGACGACCTCGGCGCCCTGGAGCGTGACGGCGAGTCCGGCGTGGGGGACCCGGTGCGCTCCCTGACCCGCGACGCCACGTCCGAGCCCCTGGACACCCTCGCCGCCTCCGCGGCGGAGGCCGGCGCCTCGGACCTGCGCCTGCGCCTCCTCCGGGTCGAGGAGGACCGCACCCGCGGGGACCTCGGGCGCCACGAGGCGGAGCTCTCGCGAATCGAGCTCGCGATCCGCAACCTCGAGGCGACGTGGCTGTTCCTGGAGCGCGGCGACGCGAGCCTGATCACCGAGCCCTCGCTGCCGACGATCTCGACCGAGCTCCAGATGCGGATCGTGGAGGCCCAGGAGGCCGAACGGGCCCGCCTGGCGCAGGAGGTCCACGACGGGCCCGCCCAGGCACTGTCAAACGCGATCTTCCAGGTCGAGTTCATCGACCGGGTCTTCGAGTCTGACCCGCCCATGGCCCGCACCGAGCTGCGCTTCCTGCGCGAGCTGCTGCGCCGGGAGCTGGGTGACGTCCGGAGCTTCCTGAGCCAGCTGCGGCCGCCCGTGCTGGACGAGCTGGGCCTCGATGGGTCGATCATCGACTCCGTGGCCACGCAGGCCGCCCTCTCGGGTCTCCACATCGCCACCGAGCTCGGCGCGCCGACGGACGGCCTGAACGAGGCAACCCAGACGGTGGTGCTGCGCGTGGTGCAGGAGTCGTTGCAGAATGTCCGCAAGCACGCGGGCGCCAAGAACGTGGTGGTCGCAAGCGCGCTGGCTGATGGACAATGGGTGCTGGAGGTCCGCGACGACGGTCGCGGCTTCGATACCGGAGCGGTGGCGGCCCGGGGCCGTCGCAACTTCGGCCTGCAGTTCATGCGTGAGCGGGCCGAGCTGGTCGGCGCGCAGTTCGAGGTTCGTTCGCGGCCGGAGGCGGGTACGGTCGTGCGGCTCGCGATCCCGTTGGCGCACAAGGAGACCGGATGACCGAGTACCAGGGTTCGGAGCGCCGCCGCGGTGGCAAAACCTCGCCTGGAGTTGGCCGAACGTGCACGAAGCGTCGCCCGACACCAGCAACGCGGTGCCGCTCGTTCCGGCGCGCTGACGAGGGCGCGCTCAGCCCTCTTGGGCTGAGTAGACTGCCCACGATGCAGACAGCGTCCGACCCCGCAAGCACCGCTTCGCCCATCGCCTTCATCGGCGGCGGCAACATGGCCAGCGCGCTGATCGGCGGCTTGCGCAACGCCGGTGTGGCGCCCGAGCGCATCCTGGTGGTGGAGCCGTGGGACCAGCAACGCGCGCGGCTGTTGCAGGCGTTCGGCGTGGTGGCGCAGGCGCACGCCAGCGCGGCACTGGTCCAGGCGTCGATGGTGGTGTGGGCGGTCAAGCCGCAGGCTTTCAAGGAGGCAGCGGCGCCTTGTGCGGCGCATGTCGGCGGCGCGCTTCAGCTCAGCGTCATGGCCGGCATTCGAAGCGACGCCATCGTGCGGGCCACCGCCGCGGCGCGTGTCGTGCGGGCCATGCCCAACACGCCCGCGCTCATCGGTCAGGGCATCGCCGGGCTTTACGCG
>JANNHX010000669.1:0-3136 GCA_031404615.1 Chloroflexota bacterium | reverse complement strand
ACACCGCGGCCCTGGATCCCTACCGGCCGACACGCTTCACGACTCGCGCCGTTTCCTAGGGCCGATCGGCCCGGAGTGCGGGCTGCGGGATCGCATTGTTGGGTCGCGCCATATCTGCGATAGTGCCCGCGTTCGCGCTGGCGCTGCGACGCCGTGCGTGATCCTTGGCTGGGCCCGTGTCCGTCCCCCGCGAGCCGCTTCCGAGCGACAGTGCGACCAGGAGGAGAGAAGCATGCGGAAGACCCTGCGCCTCACGGCGCTCACCACGGCCGCCGTCCTGATGCTGGCGGCCTGTAGCGGCGGGGCCGCGACGACCGCCCCGGCCACCCCGGGCCCCGCGACCGAGGCGCCCGCCACCGAGGCCCCGGCGACCGAGGCTCCGACCGAGGCTCCGGCGACCATCAACCCCGACTCGCTGCTGGGCAAGGTGATCGCCGCCGGCGAGCTCCGCATCGCCACGGACCCGAACTACGCTCCGTTCTCGTTCCTCGACATCGCGACCGGCGAGTACGTCGGCTTTGACAACGCGGTCGCCGTCGAGATGACCAAGCGCCTGTCCACGGAGCTCGGCAAGGAGATCAAGCTCAAGTGGGAGACCCCCGCCTGGGACCTGATCACCGCCGGCAGCTGGGGCGGCCGCTGGGACCTCTCGGTGGGCTCGATGAGCGTCACCGTCGCCCGCCAGAAGGTCGTCGACTTCGTCGACCCCTACTACTACGACTTTGGCGTCGTGGCGGTCCCGAAGGACTCCACGATCCAGTCGGTCGCCGAGCTCGCGGGCAAGACGTTCTGCGTCGGCGCGTCCACGACCTATGAGCAGTGGCTCAACGGCACCCTTGAGATCTCGGACCCGAACATGCTCCCAGTTCCCGCGGGCGTGCAGGTGACGACGCTCCCGACCGACAACGAGTGCATCCAGGCGCTGGGCGCGGGCCGCAAGTTCGACGCCCTCGCGGCGAACGAGAACAGCCTCGCCAACGCGGTCAAGGAGGGCCAGGCCATCCGGGTGCTGGACAACTCCGTGACCTTCACGATCTCAGTGTCCCCGGCCCTCGACAAAAGCGGCCCGGCGACCGCCGAGATGCTCACGGTGCTCAACAAGATCATGGCCGACATGCATGCCGATGGCACGCTGACGAAGCTCTCGATCGAGCACCTCGAGAAGGACGTCACCCAGAAGCCGTAACGCGCACAGTCTCGGGCCCCGTCCGCCGTGATGCGACGGGGCCCGATCGCTCCCGCCACGCCCAGCTCGAGCTGCGAACCCGGAGGCTCTGCGCACGCATGAGGCTGCGACCATGACCCAGTCGGCAGGCACGAGCCCGGACCTCGGCGTCCGGATCATGGATGCCGATCGCCGGCGGGGCACCGCGTGGCGGCTCCAGTTCTTCGTCGTCTGGCTGATCATCCTCGCGGGGATGGTCGGCTTCGTCATGTTCACGGTGAAGCTCGATGCCGCCTTCCTGACCAAGGTCGTGCCGTTCATCGTGGGCGGCGCGGGCGTGACGATCTTCGTCTCGTTCTGCTCGATCGCGCTGGCCATCCTGCTGGCCACCCTCGGCGCGCTCGGGCGCATGTCCCGCAACCCCATCGCCAATGGCATCGCCAGCTTCTACGTCTCGCTGGTCCGGGGCACCCCGCTGCTGCTCCAGATCACGTTCATCTACCTGGCCCTGCCCCAGGCCGGCATCGTCCTCGACGCCCTCGCCTGCGGCATCTTCGCCCTCGGGTTCAACTACGGCGCGTACATGACGGAGATCTTCCGGGCCGGCGTGCAGGCGGTACCCGGCGGCCAGTCCGAGGCCGCGGCGTCGCTGGGCATGGACGGGCGCACCACCTTCCTGCGGATCATCGCCCCGCAGGCGTTCCGGATCGTCATCCCGGCGATCGGCAACGACTTCATCGCGATGCTCAAGGACTCCTCGCTGGTGTCGGTCATCGGCGTCCAGGAGATCCTGTGGAAGGCCCAGGCGGCCGGCCGCCCGACCTACCAGTCGATGCAGACCCTCATCGTCGCCGCACTCGTCTACTGGGCCATGACCCTCGTGTTCTCGTACTTCCAGAGCCGGCTCGAGAAGCGCCAGGCCGTCGGCGATCGCGCGCAGGCACCCCGATGAGCGATCGCCGGGCGGTGCCCCCCGATCACGTCATCCATCCGCTGGAGAAGCCGGGCGTGCTGACGCCCCCGGGCTCCGAGCCCATCGTGTGCGCGACGGGGATCGAGAAGTACTTCGGGACGAACCACGTCCTTCGCGGCAGCTCGATGACGGTCTGGCCGCGCGAGACGATCGCGATCCTCGGCCGCTCCGGATCCGGCAAGAGCACGTTCCTGCGCTGTCTCAACTTCCTGGAGGAACCGAGCGCCGGCACGGTGACCGTGGATGGCTTCCCGGTCGGGGCGATGCCGTTCGGCGGCCGGTCGCGCCAGCACCGCGAGCAGATCCGCCAGCTGCGGATCGCCGCCGGGATGGTGTTCCAGGAGTTCAACCTCTTCCCGCACCTGTCCGTGATCGACAACCTTACCGAGGGCCCGATCCACGTGAAGAAGATGCACCGCAAGGAGGCCGTCGAGCTCGCGGAGATGTACCTGGAGAAGGTCGGCCTCGAGGACAAGCGGGACGAGTACCCGAACCGGCTGTCCGGCGGCCAGCGCCAGCGCGTGGCGATCGCCCGGGCGCTGACGATGCAGCCCAAGGTGCTGCTCTTCGACGAGCCGACGTCCGCCCTGGACCCTTCGCTCGTGGGCGAGGTGCTCAAGGTCATGGAGAGCCTGGCCCACGAGGGCCAGACCATGATCGTGGTCACCCACGAGATGCAGTTCGCCCGCGAGGCCGCCGATCGGGTGTACTACATGGAGGAGGGCGTCTTCGTCGAGGTCGGCCCGCCCGAGCAGGTGATCGACCGACCGCAGGACGAGCGCACGCGCCAGTTCCTGTCGCGGTTCCTGGGGGCCGCGCACATGCATGACGAGGGCTCGATCCACGAGCCCGAAGAAGACCTCCACATCCATGCGGACGACGGGCCGGCGCACGGCCACGGGGGCGTCGGCTAGGGGCTGGAGCTCCTCGACGATCGCGTCGCCCGTGCCGCCCGGCCCGTCGCGACCGTATCATCGCGACATGGCCTCGCTGACCCG
>JANNHX010000668.1:0-7975 GCA_031404615.1 Chloroflexota bacterium | reverse complement strand
CTTCTGGTCCACCGCCACCTGGACGCCCAGCTTCGTGAGCTCCTCGGTGGTCAGCTTGGCCAGCACGGCGTCCAGCCTGGCCTGGAACGCGGCCTTGTCGCCGACCTTCGCCAGGAGGTCGTCCCGGACGAGGGCCGTCATGTTCTCGGCCGGCTGGGTGTCCTTGTCATCCTCGAGCAGCACGAACCCGAACTGCGCGATGGCCGGCTGCGTGGAGCACAGCCAGCCGAAGTCGATGGCCTTGCCCTGGAGCGCCTGGGCGATCGGAGCGTCGCAGGCCGCCAGGGCCTCGCGCTGCTTCGGGGGATAGGTGATGCCGTACGTCTCGAGCGCGCCGACACACAGCGGGTTCTGGCCGCACTCGGACGGCAGGCCCCACTTGAGCTGGTCCTGGACGGCCGCGAGGTCGCTCATCTTCGTCAGCTTGAACTCGTCCGCGGTGTCCTTGCGGACGACGGCGGCGTTGGTGTCCTCGCCCGGCGAGATGCCGAAGACGGAGATCTTCTTCTCGGCGAGCTTGGCCGCGAGCGCGTCGCGGTTCTGCTTGCCGTCGCCCGTTGGGGCCGCCTTGTCGTAGAAGCCCAGCCCGGAGCCGACGTACTCGGGCGAGATGTCGATGTCGCCCTTCTCGAGTGCGGGCTGCCGGACCTCGCGGGCGCCGATGCCGAGGTTCCGGGTCACCTTGTAGCCGTCGGCCTCCAGGACCTGGGCGAACATCTCGGCAACGAGCTTGCTCTCGTAGAAGCCGTCGGACCCGATCTTGACCTCGGGCTTGCTGCCCCCTCCCGGCGAGCAGGCGGCGAACGCCACCAGCACCGCCGCCCCGAGGGCGAGCGCGCGGGAAAACCGCATTGGGTCTCCTCCCCTTGCAGGACATGGCGCCCCAGGCTTGGGGCGCCGGCGGAGCGTACTCCACCTCCGGGCAAGTGTCAGGGAGGTCAGGGCAGGCCCGGTGGGAGCGGCACCTCGGAGAGCTGGCGCAGGCCGCGGACCGGCGCCATCGTCCGGTCCGCGCGTCGGGCCGCGGCCCGCTGGGCGAGCGCCAGCAACAGGTCCACCCCGATGGCGAGCGAGCTCACCAGGATGGCGCCGCCGATCAGCTGGCCCGTGCCCGCCGCGCCGATCGCCCGCCCGTCGATGATGTAGCGGCCAAGACCGCCGAACCCCACCACCGCGCCGATGGTCGCCGTCGCGATGACGTTGAGGGTCGCCGTCCGGAAGCCGCCGATGATGACCGGCGACGCCAGCGGCAGCTCGAGCCCGCGCAGCACCTGCCCCTCCCTGAAGCCCATGCCCCGCCCCGCCTCGATGAGGTCGCGGTCCACCGACTGGAGGCCCGCGTAGGCGTTGACGAGGATCGGCGGGATGGCGAGCAGCACCATCGCGAGGAACGTCGGGATGAGGTCCAGGCCGAGTTGCGGGCTGATCGCCAGCGAGATCGGCAGGATCATCACGATCACCGCGTACGACGGCACCGCCCGCCCGATGTTGGCGATGTTGATCGCGGCCGTCGCACCCTTGCCCGTGTGCCCGATCCAGAGCCCGATCGGGAGGGCGATCAACGTCGCCGTGAGCACGGAGATCGCGCTGATGCCGATGTGCTCGAGCATCCGGAACGGGATCCCGGCCTCGCCCTGCCAGGTCGCGGGGTCCGTGAACCAGGCGATGACCTCGTTCATGCCGGGCCTACGGCGCTCTCGCTCCGGGCACGAGCCCACGGCGTGACGAACCGCTCGAGGCGGACGAATGCCAGGTCGACGGCGAACGCGAGCGCGACCGACAGGACCGCGCCCAGCAGGTACTTCGTCGGGAAGAACGTCTGGAGGCCCTCGGTGATGAGCTGGCCGAGCCCGCCGAAGCTGGACCCGAGGATCGAGGCGACCGTCGCGAGCCCGATGAGCGTCACGGCGGCGAGTCGCAGGCCCGCCATCATCAGCGGTACCGCCAGCGGGATCTCGACGCGGAACAGCCGCTCGCGTCCGCGGAAGCCCATCCCGTCCGCGGCCTCGAGGACCTCGCGCGGCACTGCCTCGAAGCCCGCGACGATGTTCCTGAACAGGATCAGCAGCGTGTAGGTCGTGAGCGGGATGAAGGCCGTCAGGAGGCTGAACGAGAAGACCGGCACCAGCAGGGCGAAGGCCGCGAGGCTGGGGATCGTGTAGAGCAGGCCGGTGATCGCGGTGATCGGCCCGTAGACGACCGGGCAGCGCACGGCCCAGACCGCCAGCGCCAGGCTGATGACGAACCCCGCGGCCAGCGGGATCGCGGTGTAGAGGAGGTGCTGCGCCGTGAGGAACGCGATGTCGTCCAGGTGGCCGGCGATCCAGCTCCAGTCGATCACCCCGGGGCCTCGCCCGCCCCGGCGGCCCCGACCGCGTCCTCCGTCTCGCCCCCGGCATCGGCCGCCATCTCCGCCCCGGCATCGGCCGCCGCCCGCTCAGTCGCATCGAGGGCCCGGACGCCCGTGTGGCGCATCCAGTCCGCGACGTCGGACAGCCGGATCATGCCCCGCAGGGCGCCGGTGCGGTCGACGACAAGCCCGGCCTGGACGTCGGCATCGAGCAGCATCGAGAGCGCGTCCTTGAGCGTCGTCCGCCGATCGAGCAGGGGAGTCGTGGACTCGACGCCGTCCACGGAGAGCTCGCCGGCGGGCAGGCGGTCGCGGTGGAGCCAGCCGATCGGCCGCTGCGCCTCGTCGGTCAGGAGGACATAGTCGAAGGGGTCCCCGGCGGCCAGGCGCCGGATCATCGTCCCGTTGTCGCCGGGCCGCGCCGTGATGACGGGCGTGAGCGGCAGCTCCGCGACCCGGAACAGGCTGAGTCGCTTGAGCCCCCGGTCCGTGCCCACGAACCGGGCCACGAAGTCGGACGCCGGACTCGCGAGGATCTCGGCCGGTGGTCCGAACTGGGCCACGACGCCTCCGGCCCCGAAGACAGCCACGACGTCGCCCATCTTGATGGCCTCGTCGATATCGTGGGTCACGAACAGGATCGTCTTGGCGAGCTGCTCCTGGAGGCGCAGAAACTCATTCTGGAGACGCTCGCGGACGATGGGGTCCACGGCCCCGAACGGCTCGTCCATCAGCATGACCGGCGGGTCCGCGGCCAGCGCACGCGCGACGCCCACGCGCTGGCGCTCGCCGCCCGAGAGCTGCGCGGGGTAGCGCTTCGCGTACTTCGCCGGGTCCAGCCCCACGATGTGGAGCAGCTCCTCGGCGCGCGCCTGCTGCCTCGCCTTCGGCCAGCCGAGGAGGCGCGTCACGGTGGCGACGTTGTCCTCGATCGTCTGGTGCGGGAAGAGCCCCGTCTGCTGGATGACGTAGCCGATGCCGCGCCGGAGCTCAGTCACGTCGCGCGTCCCGATGTCCACGCCGTCGAGGAGGATCCGGCCGGAGGTCGGCTCGATGAGGCGGTTGACCATCTTGAGCGATGTCGTCTTGCCGCACCCCGACGGGCCGACCAGGACGCAGATCCGCCCGGCCGGCACCGTGAGCGAGAGGTCGTTCACGGCACCGGGCGCGCCGGACGCCGACGCTCGGGCGTCGTACGACTTGGTCACGTGGTCGAACTCGACCGTCGCGGCTCGCTGGGACGGGGCGGGGGCAGTCATTCGGGGCAGTCCTCCGGCTCTCGCGAAGGCTACGCGATCGTCCGGTGCGCGCCCAGCCCTCCGCGCAGGCCCCCTCCGCGCAGGCCCGCGGCACCGTCGTCGGCCGCGCAGGCCCCCTCCCCGCATCTCCCTCGGGCGCGCAGGCCCCCTCGGCCACGCGCCCTCGCCCGCATCTCCCTCGGGTACGCCCTGGTGTGGTGTTGGACGCTCGGGTCTGGCCGCTTCGCCATCACTCACCACCGGGAGGCGTATCGGAGAGCACCTGGCGGGGCGCCGCCGATCGACCACCACACGCAGGCGTGGACGAGGGAACCATGCCCCGGCCTGGACGAGGGAACCGGGCCCCAGCGTGGACGAGGGAACCGGGCCCCAGCGGCGTGGACGAGGAGCTCATCACCGAGGCGCTCGACGCCGCCGTGGTGGCCGCCCTGCCCGTGGTCTTCGAGGTGCTCGACCGCGAGCTGACCCCGCGCTTGGAAGCCCTGCCGCTCAAGGCGCGCCTCACGCTTGCCCGCGCGCGCCGCCGACGGGACGGCGGGCTCGACTGACACCCGGGCCCTCGGGACCGGATCGGCGCGCCACCGTCGAGCGGGCATCCGCTACCCGCCGCCCGGCCCAGTAGATCAGGCCGCGTCCAGCTCCCGGCTGATCGCCCGGAGGATGAACCGGGCCGCCTCCGCACTCTTGCCGCCCAGCTTCTGACCGCCGTCCTGCTCGAGCGCGACAGAGAGGTCCATGAGCATCGTGGCCAGCGGCGGGGTGCGCACGAGGACACCCGCCCCGAAAGCCGCCTCGAGCCCCGCTGCCGCCGCCCGCGCGTTCTCCACGGCGTGACCCTTGGCGTCCATCAGCTCGCGAAAGGCCGCCCGGGCCGTCTCCGCCTGGGGGCCGGTGCTCGCGCTCATGCCTCGCGCTCCAGGCCGCCGTGGCCGGCGGTCGCCTTCGCCGTCGCGGGCCGTTTCACCCGGCCATCGGCGATCGCTCGGGCCTCCCAGCGGGCCGCCCGCCACTCCGGCTCGAGGACGCTCATGTGGATCTCGTCCCACCACTTGCCGTCGCGCCAGATCGCCTCGCGGGACCGCCCCTCGGCCACGAATCCCACCCGCGCGTAGGCGTGGATCGCCCGCTCGTTGAACGCGAACACCGACAGCGCGACCCGGTGCAGGCCGAGCGACGTGAAAGCGTGGTCGACCATGAGCGCCGTCGCCTCGCCGCCGTACCCGTGGCCCCAGGCATCGTGCTCGCCGATCGTGATGTGGAACATCACCGAGCCGTTGTCCCCATCCAGCTGCGAGAACGCGCACGACCCGACCAGGCGCCCCGTCGCGGCGATGTGGATGCCCATCGTGAGGGCGTCCGGGCCCAGGGCCCGCATCATGAAGAACCGCTCGATCTCGTCGGGCCGCATCGGCCCGTCCTGGTAGCGCGTCAGGCGTGCCACCTCGGGATCCTGGTACCAGCGCATGAAGGCCGGCAGGTTGTCGCGCGTATGCCGCTTGAGCACGACGAGCGACCCGTCGATCCGATCCGGGAACCAGCGCCGGTTGAGCATCTGTGCACCCTATACCATCGCCCTCATGCGCCGCTGGAGCGAGGTGGCCGACCGGGTCGCGGCGACGTCGAAGACGTCCGAGAAGACGACCATCCTCGCTGACTACCTCGCGTCCCTCGCGCCCGATGCCCTGCCGATCGCGGCGGTCTTCCTGACCGGCCGTCCGTTTCCCGGGGCCGACGGGCGCTCCACGGGTGTCGGCTGGTCCGGGCTGGCCGGGGCCGTGCTCCGCGTCGCCGACGCCGAACCCGATGCGCTGCGCCGGGCCTACGACCGCTTCTCCGACGTCTCGGCCGCTGTTGTCAGCGTGCTCGAGGAGGCGGGTCACGCGCCCGATCCCGCGGGCGAGCCCACCGTGCCCGAGGTGCGCGCCGCCTTCGAGGCCGCCGTCGCCGCACAGGGTGCCGCCGCCAAGGCCGCGGTGCTCGAGGCGCTGTTCGCCCGGTCGTCGCCGCGGACCGTCGGGGGCATCGTGAAGGTGCTCAGCGGCGAGCTGCGCATCGGGCTGCGCGAGGGGTTCCTGGAGGCCGCGATCGCCAAGGGCTTCCACCGCCCGCTCGAGGCCGTGAAGCGCGCCGGGATGCTCACCGGGGACCTGGGTCGGACCGCGGTGATGGCCCGCGAGGACCGCCTCGGGACCGCCGCGATGACCCTCTTCCATCCCCTCAAGTTCATGCTTGCGTCGCCAGCCGAGGACGCCGCGGAGATCATCGGCCGACTGGGGCCGACGGTCTGGGTCGAGGACAAGTACGACGGGATCCGCGCCCAGCTCCACCGCTCGGGCGACGAGGTCCGCCTCTACTCGCGGGACCTCAACGACATCAGCGGCCAGTTCCCCGAGGTGGTCGATGGCGCCCGTCACCTCCTCTGGGCCGGGATCCTGGACGGCGAGCTCCTGGCCTGGAAGGATGGCTCGGTGCTCCCGTTCCTCCAGCTGCAGGCGCGCCTGGGTCGCAAGAACCCGTCGGCGGCGATCCTCGCGAAGGTCCCGGTGATCTATGTCGCGTGGGACGTGCTGGGGCTGGACCGGGGTGCGGACCGGGTCGTCGTGCCGCTCCTGGAGGAGCCCCTGACCGAGCGGCGGCGGACCCTCGAGGGGCTCGACCTGCCGCTGGCGGCCGACGCAGGCCGGTTCGGGCTGAGCCACCTCGTGACGGTCGATTCGGTCGACGGCCTGGAGGCGGCGTTCGCGGACGCGCGGGCCCGGCGCAACGAGGGGCTCATGGTCAAGGACCCCGAGAGCCGGTACTCCCCGGGGCGGCGGGGCCTGGGCTGGCTGAAGATGAAGAAGGCGCTCGCGACCCTCGACTGCGTGGTCATCGGCGTCGAGGTCGGGCACGGCAAGCGCCACGGCGTCCTCTCGGACTACACGTTCGCGGTCCGGGACGAGGCATCCGGAAGCCTGGTCACCATCGGCAAGGCGTACAGCGGCCTCACCGACGCCGAGATCGCCGAGATGACGCGCTGGTTCGAGGCGCACACGATCAGCACGCACGGCCGCTACCGGGTCGTGGAGCCATCGGTCGTGGTCGAGGTCGCCTTCGACGTGATCATGCGGTCGTCGCGCCACACGTCCGGCTACGCCCTGCGGTTCCCGAGGATCAGGAACCTTCGCCCGGACAAGCCGGCGAGCGAGGTCGACACGCTTGCGACGGTCGGGCGCCTGTACGAGGGCCTCCAGCATGGGCCCGAGCACCTGGTGACCGCCAGCGCCCGTCGCTGAGGTTGGTTCCGCGGTCCCGCCCGGGTGTGCCTCGCCCGGTCCCCGGACCATCGGCGGGGTCGATTTCGACGGGTCCGAGGCCTATGCTGGGGGGGACGTGCCGGCGCGTCACCAACAGCGCGCCAACGGGAGGACAGCCCACGTGTATCCCGCGTTCACCGAGGTCGCCCGGGTCGAGCTCACGCTCTACACGGACGCGCTGATCACCCACGGCTGGGTTCGCACCCGGCAGCACCGTGTCACCGACATCCTCAACCATGCCGAGGAGCCGTTCCTGATCCTCGAGGACGTGACGGTCGAGGAGATCGGCGACCGCGGGGCTCCGATCCGCGCCGACGTCGCGCAGGTCAACCTCGAGTCCGTGCTGTTCGCCGTCGCGAACGTGCCCATCGAGCCGTCGCCGGAGCTGCGCACTCCCAAGAAGCGGACCGAGGCGATCGTGTCCGTCCCGCCGTTCCGGATCACCGGATCGATCCACCTGCTCCCGGGCGAACCGACGCTCCGCGAAGCCCTGCACGAGCTGACCGGCCGCTTCCTCCCGGTCACGGATGCCACGTACTGGTCGGACCGGCTGGGCGAGGCACGCAAGACGGCGCTGCTCGTCGCGGTCAACCACCAGCGGACGCAGATCCTGGCGCAACACCAGGAGGTGGATCCGTGGGCGGGCCTCGGCGCGCCGGCGCCCTCCACGCCGCCCCCGGACGACACGCTGATCCGCTGATCGCCCCGGGCGCCGTGGCACGTGCGCCCACGCCCTCCCCTGCGGGCGGCTACTGGTTGACCGGCAGGTCCATCCGCGCGCCCCACTCCGCCCAGCCGCCGTCATAGACGGCGACGTCCTCCTGGCCCAGGAGCGTGAGCACCCACGCGAGCTTCGCCGCTGCGACGCCCGACTGGTCGTAGCAGACGAGCCGCCGCCGGTGGGTGATGTTCGCCTTGAGCAGGAGCGACCGCAGTTCAGCGGGGTCGCGCAGGCGCTGTGTCCCCGGCTGGTGCATGGCCGCGACCGGCACGTTGACGGCGCCCGGGATGTGTCCCAGCCGGCGCACGTTGCCCTCGAACCCGTGGAACTCCGCCGGCCCGCGCGCATC
>JANNHX010000667.1:0-1842 GCA_031404615.1 Chloroflexota bacterium | reverse complement strand
GGTGGTGTTCATGCGGCGTCCTCGTTCTGGAAGTGCGCGGCGGCATCGTCGCGCCCGGTCATTTGTCGCGCCTGGGACAGGGCCGCACGGAGAACACGGAGGCCAGTTTTCCCCAATCCGCGTTCCGCGGGTCAATCGTAGTCGCATTTAGAAAGACTTCTCCGTGGCCTCCGTGAACTCCGTGGTTAGCGTACGTGATCAGTTGACCACCGCGGCTACTTGCTCCCCGCGTCCCACTTCGACGTGAACCCGTTGGTGCCCTTGTGGCTGAAGGTGTGCGCCGCGCTCGTGTGCGTGTGTGCGACCGAGCGGAACTGCGTGTAGTTCTGGAAGACCGGGCTTGGCAGGTTCAGCACCTTGACGGCGGTGCCGTTGAAGCCGCGCATGACTTCCATGTCCACAGACGATTCGGGACCTGAAAAGCGGACGCGCGACTCGGTGGCCTCCATCGTGATCGGCGCCTTGGTGAATGACAACATGCCCTTGTGGAACCCCGCAAATGCGATCGGCAGGAGCGCCTCGACGGCCTTCATCTGGCGCTCGCTCACCGTGTCGCTCACGTAGATCTTGGACCACGTTCGCATATTGAACGTGACGAGGAGCTGCACGCCCGCCAGATCGACGCCCTCGTAGTGGCCTGACTCGATGGCAATCCATGAGCACGAGGGCGACGAGGGCAGTGATGGTTCGCATTGGCCGAGTCTCCTGGTTTTTAAATCGGCGGCACTAAAGTGCCGCCCTCCCGGCTATGAACCCTGAACCCGTAACACGATCTTTCCCTTAACCTGGCGCGCCGCCATCATCTGCAACGCTGCTGCGGCGCGATCGAGTGGGAACCGCTCCGAGATGTGAGGCTTGAGTTTACCCTCGGCGTACCATCGACACAGCCTCGCGACGCTGTCGTTCCAGCGCGACGGCTCGCGGCGCGCGAACTCGCCCCAGAAGACGCCGACGATCGCGCATCCTTTCAGCAACGTGAGGTTCAGCGGGATCTTCGGGATCTCGCCGCCGGCGAATCCGACCACCAGCAGCCGCCCGCGCCATGCGGTGGATCGCAGGGCCATCTCGGTGTAGGGCCCGCCGACGGCATCGCACACCACGTCCACACCCTGGCCGCCGGTCAGCGCCTTGATGCGCTCGCGGAGATCCTCATGCGCGTAGTCGATGGTGTCGTGGGCTCCGTGCTCCAGGCAGACGGCCAGTTTCTCTTCGCTCGAGGCGCAGGCGATGACTCGGGCACCGAGTGCCACGCCGATCTCAATCGCGGCGATGCCGATGCCGCCTGCTGCGCCCAGCACCAGCAGCGTTTCCCCCGCCTGCAAATCTCCGCGATCGCACAGCGCATGCTCACACGTGCCGTAGGTCAGGAGAAACGCGGACGCGACCTCGTCCGACATGCTGTCAGGGATCCGCTGCAGCTTTGCGGCATCGATCGTGACCTCTTCCGCGAAGGCACCGAAGCCGACGACGGCCATGACGCGATCGCCGGGTGCCACCGATGTGACGCCCGCGCCCACTTCTTTCACGACACCGGCCAACTCGCTTCCGGGTGAGAACGGCAGCGGCGGTTTCAATTGGTACTTGTTCTGGATGACCAGGACGCAAAGAGCGGCTCCAGCACCGTGTAGGGTGGTGCGCCGACCTTGTGTCCCCAAGAATGCTCGAATGACACTTTGACATCCGGATAGCGGTCCATCGCTCTGCGGATCTTGGAAATGTCCCCGATCCGGTCGCCGACCGCGACTGGAATCTTCAGCGACTGAATCCGGTCCCACAAAGGATAAGTCTCCGGCTCGCCGAGCGAAGTCGCCGGCAGGCGCCCGCGCATGAAGCGTATCCCGG
>JANNHX010000666.1:0-11112 GCA_031404615.1 Chloroflexota bacterium | reverse complement strand
ACCGTGATCTGGGCGGAGGGGAGGAACAGGTAGCCGGCGACGCCCGCGACGGCGATGGCCAGCACCAGCACGCCCAGCGCCACCAACACGCCCTTGCGGGGACCCCGGCGGCGCGGCTTCGCGACAGGGAGCTCCCGGCCGCGGTGGACGATGGCGTCCAGCTCCGCCTCGCGGGCGGCCTCGGTCCGGGGGTCCAGGCCGGTGGGGCGGGCCGTCGACGCGGCGGCGAACCCGACGGTGGCCGCGGCGGCGGTCGACGACGGCACAGGCGCCGTGCCCGCGCTCCCGGCGGCGACCGCGGCACCGGCGGCGAGCCCCGTGGCGCCGGCGGCGACGATCGGGGCGACCGAAGCGGTATCGGCCTCGGGCTCCTCGGGCAGGTCCAGCGCGGACTCGTACTCGCCCACCGAGCCGAACACGGGGATCCCCGCGGACGCGGCGAGCGCCCGGGCCGAGGCGTCGGGCGCAACGATGTCCAGCCGCTTGCCGTTGACCATCGCCTCGCGGGTGAGGAGCTTGAAGTTGATCCGCGAGGTCGCGACGCGGGACCCGTACGGGATCACGAGCGCGACGCGGTTGCCCGGCGCCTGCCGGATGCGGGTCGCGGCGGAGGTGATCTCGTCCTCGGCGTCGAGGTAGACGATGGTCGGCGTGGTCGCCATGGCCGCCTAGACCTTCATCGCCCGCAGGACGCGGCGCAGGGCCGTGTCGAGCGGGTCTTCCGAGGTCTGCATCTCGATGGCCTGCCAGGCGAGGCCGAGCGGCGTGACGTCCTGCTGGTCGACGAGGAGCTCCGTCGCGTCGGAGATCGCCTCGACCTGGTCGGGCGCCATGATGGCCACCTCGGGCGGCCGCGCGAACGGCAGCCGCTTCCAGAACCGCACCGCGGCCAGGGCGGCGCGGATCTCCGGCAGCCGCGACCCGCCGCCGCACAGGTGGATCCGCGACGGGAGCATCTCGCCCGCCGCGAGCTCCTCCATCACGAGCTCCACGCCGGCGGCCCACACGGCCACGTCGTCGCCGACGATCTCCGCGACGGCGTCGTGCTCGGGGATCGGGAGACCGCGGGCGTAGTCCACCTTGAGCGACTCGGCGCGCGGGAAGGGCAGGTCCAGGCGGTCCGCGATGGACTTGGTGAAGGCTCGGCCGCCGAGCGCGAACATCCGCGTGCCCTCGATGCCGCCCTGGCGCACCAGCGCGACGTCTGTCGTGCCGCCGCCGACGTCCACGAACAGCGCGCCGGCCTGGCGGACGTGCTCCGCGCCGAGGACCCGGGCCACCGCATACGGCTCCGCGACGATCTCCAGCAGCTCGAGGTCCAGCTGGCTGGCCACGGACTGGAGGGCGCCGAGGTGCACGAGCGGCGCGAACGCGTTGAAGATGCCGATCCTGATGTGCCGGCCCTGGAACCCGACCGGGTTGGTGAGCCCGTAGCCGTCGATGCTCGCCCCCACGATCGCGCTGTGGACGAGCCGCACGTCGACATGGGGCAGCCCTGTCTCCCACGTGATCGAGCGCTCCGCCTCCTTGAGGGCCTCGCGCTGGACGCTGTCGATGAGCCTCACGAGCTCCGCGTCGTTGATCGGGATCTCGGGCTTCTTGCGCTCCTGGGTCAGCGTCGTGGTGAAGCCCTTGACGAGCTCGCCCGCGATGCCGATGACGACCTGGGTCGGCCGGAACCCGGCCATCTCCTCGGCCTCCTGGAGCGCGACCGCGCAGTTGTCCACGACCGCGGCGATGTCCGCGACCGTGCCCGACTGCATGTGGCTCAGGCCCTGCCGCTTGCGGCCGACGCCGCGCACCGTGCCGTGGCCGGCCTCGTCGATCTCGAAGACCAGGGCTTTCGCGAACTCCGTGCCGATGTCCAGCGCCGTGCACGCGGCCGGCACCGGCCCCTCGTCGCGGTTCCAGAGGCGGCGCAGGAACGACATCGTCAGGCCGCCTGGCCCGGGCGAGCGGCGGACCGTGTCACGCGCCGGCGGCGCGGTCGGCGGCCGCGGCACGGACGGCCGCGATCGCGTCTCCGAGCCCCTCTCGACGCGTGCCCTTGCCCTGGGCCATCTCGGGGCGGCCGCCACCGCGGCCGTCGATGCTGGTCACGGCGACCTGGACGAGCGAGCCGGCCGCGATGCCACGCGCGACGAGGTCGTCGCTGACCGTGACGAACACCTGCGGCTCGGGGGCGTCCAGCCCGACGGCGATGACGCCGCTGGGAAAGCCGCCGCGCAGCTCCTTCGCGAAGCTCTTGAGCGCGTCGATGGACTCGAGGTCCAGGACCGCGCCCACGAACGCGACGCCCTCGGCGATCGTCTCGGCCCTGGCGGCGAGGTCAGACGGCTTGGGGCGGCCGCCCGACGCGGCACCCGCCTTGAGGCGGCGCTTCGTCTCGCGCAGCTCCTCCTGGAGCGCGGCGATGCGCTCTTCGACAGTCTCGGGGCCGCGGGCGCTCACGGCGGCAACCGTGCGATCGAGCAGTGCGAAGCGCTCCTCCATCAGGGCGTCCGCGGCCGCGCCGGTGACGGCCTCGATGCGGCGCATCCCGGAGCCGATGCTCTTCTCGCCGGTGATGATGAAGTTGCCGATCTGCCCTGAGGCGTGGCAGTGGGTGCCGCCGCACAGCTCGTGGCTGAAGCCCTCGACCCGAATGGTCCGGACGCGCTCGCCGTACTTCTCGTCGAAGAAGGCGTCCGCGCCGGCGGCCTGGGCCTCGGCCATCGTCATCCACTCGACGCTGACGGGCAGGTCGTCGCGAACCGCGCCGCGGACCTGGCGCTCGATGGCGGTCTTCTCGTCATCGGTAAGCCCGCGCTCGAACGGGAAGTCGAAGCGGAGGTATTCCGGCGTCACGAGCGAGCCCGCCTGGCGTGCCCGCTCCCCCACCACGTTGCGCAGCGCGCGATGCAGCAGGTGCGTGCCCGTGTGGTTGCGCATCGTGTGGGCGCGGCGGTCGTCGTCCACCTCGGCGCGCAGCATGTCGCCCACGCGGACCGCGCCGTGGAGGGTGCCGCGGTGAACCGTGAGGCCCGCCGTCTGCGTCCCCGCGAGGCGTTGCACATCGTCCACCTCGAACAGGACCGTGCCATCAGCGGTGCGCACGACGCCCGTGTCGGCGACCTGGCCACCGCTCTCGGCGTAGAACGGGGTGCGGTCCAGCACGATCTCGGCGCGGGCGGCAGCCTCGGCGCGCAGCTCCACCTCCGCGACCGCCTCGAGCGTCTCGTACTCCATCCCGTCGCGGACGATCGCGACGACGCGCCCATCGGCCGTCGTCGTCTCATAGCCCACGAACTCGGTGGGGGCCGTGCGCCCGAGGATCTCCGCGTAGCGCGAGGCGATGATGGCGGCGTCGGTCAGGCCAGCCTTCGTATTGGCGCGGCCGCGCTCCCGCTGCTCCTTGAGCGCGTCCCCAAACCCGGCGAGGTCCGTGCGGACGCCGTACTCGGCGGCGAGCTCGACCGTCAGGTCGATCGGGAAGCCGTACGTGTCGTGGAGGCGGAACGCGACCTCCCCCGCCAGCACCGGCGCCTCGGTCGCGAGCGACTCGATGGACCGTCCGACGACGCGCTCCTCGGAGGTCAGCGGGATCAGCGCCTCCTCCAGGATGCCGACGCCGGACTCGAGGGTGCGGTTGAACTGGCGCTCCTCGCGCTCGATGACGGCGAGGATCTGGTCACGCTGCTCGGCGAGGAGCGGGTAGGCCTCGCCCATCGTGTCGATGACGACCTTCGCCGTCTCGCCGAGGAACGGGTCACGCCTGCCGAGGAGCCGGCCGTGGCGGATGGCGCGGCGCATGATCCGGCGCAGCACGTAACCGCGGCCGTCGTTGGCAGGCAGGACGCCGTCCGCGACGAGGAACGTCACCGCGCGGGTGTGGTCCGCGATGACCTGGTAGCTGAACCGCTCCTGCTCGAACAGGTCCGGGTCGTGACCCAGCAGCTCCCGCATGCGCGCCAGGATCGGCAGGAACAGGTCTGTGTCGTAGTTGTTGGTCACACCCTGAACGACGCTCGCGACGCGCTCGAGGCCCATCCCGGTGTCCACGCCGGGCGCCGGCAGCGGCGTGAGCGAGCGGTCGAGATGGAGCTCGAACTCCATGAAGACCAGGTTCCAGATCTCCAGCCAGCGCGGGCAGTGCTCGCTGTGGTCCGGGACGCACTCGGGGCCTTCGGCCAGCTGGGCGCCGCGGTCGTAGTGGAGCTCCGAGCACGGCCCGGACGGCCCCAGGTCGCCCATGCGCCACCAGTTGGCCTCGTCGCCGTTGGGGAAGTCGCCCCAGCGGACCAGGCGCTCCGGCGGCAGGCCGATCTCGTCCTTCCAGACGGCGTGCGCGACATCGTCGGTCGTGTACACGGTCGCGGCCAGCCGGTCGGCCGGGATCCCGAGGTCCCGAGTCAGGAAGTCCCAGGCCCAGTGGATGGCCTCGCGCTTGAAGTAGTCGCCGAAGCTCCAGTTGCCGAGCATCTCGAACAGGGTGTGGTGCCGCGGGGTGCGGCCCACCTCCTCGAAGTCGTTGTGCTTGCCGGCGACGCGGAGGCAGCGCTGGTAGTCCACCGCGCGGACGTACTCCCGCTTCTCCACCCCGGTCAGCGCGTCCTTGAACTGGACCATGCCGGAGTTCGTGAACAGCAGGGTCGCGTCGCCCGCGGGGACGAGGCTCGCGCTGGGCACGACGGTGTGTCCCCGCTCCGCGAAGAACTCGACGAAGCGGGCACGGATCTCCGCGCCGGTCAGATACGGGATGGCGGGGCTGGAGGGGGCAGGAGTCGGCATCGCCGCAATGGTACCCAACGGGCGGCCGCCGAACCTCGCGTCCCCAAAGGTCCCCGCGACGCCGGGACCGATGGGTTCTCGCGTGGTGCACCGGCGCACGTAGTCTGCAAAGCACGACTGGGGCATCGGCCCCGGGCCGGCACCATTCGCAGCCACCCGGCCAGCGCCACGTCGCCGGCGCCCCGGCTCCAGGACCCGAGCCCTTGCTGCCCACGAACCGATTCCGTCGATTCCTCACGCGAGCCAGCCACTGGGGCTCCCCGCGCGACACGACCAGTGTCGTCCACGCCTCCATGGCGCCCTCCTCCGCCGCGCAGGCGACCGCCGACGAGGCCACGGTCGCGGCCGCGACGCCGCAGCTCGACGAGGTCGACCGCCGGACCCGCCTCCTGACCGACGCGGCGGCCGACGCGGTGATCGGCGCGGACGACTCGGGACGCATCGTGAGCTGGAACCCCGCCGCGACGCGGATCTTCGGCCTCACCGAGGACGAAGCGCTCGGGACGCCGCTCCACGACCTGCTCGCGGACGACGGCCTGGGCCGGCCCGTCCACGACGGGGTGCCGGTGCGCATCGCTGGCCGCCGCACCGACGGCTCGACGTTCCCGGCCGAGCTGTCCATCGCGACCTACGAGGACGCGGGCCGCGCCTGGCACACCGCCTTCATCCGCGACATCACCGAGCGCCTCGCCGCAGAGACGCGCGGCGCGGAGCACGAGTCCCGCTACCGGGACCTCGTCGAACACCTGCCGGGCGTCATCTACCGCGCGAAGGTCGGGCGCTGGGCCCCGATCATCTACATCAGCCGCCATCTCGAGATCCTGCTGGGCTACACGCCCGACGAGTGGATCGGCGTCGCGGGCGCCTGGGAGGAGCACATCAACCCGGCCGACCTCGAGCGGGTCCTGGCCGAGGACGAATCCGAGGCGGGTGCGCCGGCGGGAACCGCGAAGGGCGCGGACCGCGAGTACCGGATGCGGACCAGGGATGGCCGCGAGATCTGGGTCCGCGACCACGCGGACCTCGAGCGCGACGCCGACGGCACGCCGGTCGCCTGGAACGGGTTCCTCACCGACATCACCGAACGCAAGCACCTCGAGTCCGAGCTCCTGCGTCTCGCCTTCCACGACCCGCTCACCGGCCTCGCCAACCGGGCCCTGCTCAACGACCGGGTCGCCCACGCCATCGCCCGCCACCAGCGCGAGCCCGGGATGCTGGGCATGCTCATGGTCGACGTCGACGACTTCAAGCGGGTCAACGACGCCCACGGGCACGACGCCGGCGACCGGATGCTGGTCGCGGTCGCGGAGCGCCTCGGAGCGTGCGTCCGCGCCGACGCGACGATCGCCCGCCTGGGGGGCGACGAGTTCGCGATCCTGCTCGAGGGCCTCACGGACGACACCGCAGCCCGGGTGGTCGCGCAGCGCGTCGTCCGGGCGTTCGACCGGCCGCTCCGGATGGAGGGCGCGACGATCTCCGGGCGCGTCAGCGTCGGCGTCGCCGTGGACGTCACGGGCAAGCGGCCCGCGAGCTGGCTGCTGCGCAGCGCCGACACGGCCATGTACGAGGCGAAGCGCCTCGGCAAGGCCCGCTGGCAGGCCTACGACCCCGCCGCGCACCTCGCGTCCGCGAAGCGACTCGTGCTCGAGAACGAGCTGCGGCGTGCCGTCGACCGCAGGCAGTTCGTCCTCGCCTACCAGCCGATCACCAGCCTGCTCACCGGCGAGATCGTCGGCTCCGAGGCGCTCATCCGCTGGAACCACCCGACCCGCGGCATCGTGCCGCCCGGCGAGTTCATCTCGGTCCTCGAGTCGACCGGGCTCATCGAGCCCGTTGGCCGCTGGGTCGTGGGCGAGGCGTGCCGCCAGGCGGCCCAGTGGGAGCGGGCCCTGCCGACCCTGGGCTGGACGTCGGTCAACGTCTCCGCCGCGCAGCTCCGGAGCGACGAGTTCTACAGCTGTGTCCGCGACGCCCTCGCGACCCACGGCCTGTGCCCCTCGCGCCTGACGCTCGAGGTCACCGAAAGCCTCGCCCTCGACGACGCGGTCGGGACCGTCGAGCGCCTCACGGCCCTGCGCGGCCTCGGCGTGCAGATCGCGGTCGACGACTTCGGGACCGGCTACTCGTCGCTCTCGTACCTGCGGCGCCTCCCGATCGACAAGCTCAAGATCGACCGGGCCTTCGTGGATGGACTGGGCTCGGACCCGGAGGCGACCGCCGTCGCTCGGGCGATCGTGGAGCTCGCGAAGGGTCTGCACCTGGTGACGATCGCCGAGGGCATCGAGCACCGCCACCAGGCGGAGACGCTTGTCGCGCTCGGGTGCGAGCTGGGACAGGGCTACCTGTTCGCCAGGCCACTGCAGGCGGCCGACCTGGCGGCCCTGGTGGCCGGCCGGCGCGCAGCCTCGATGGCGGGACGCGCGGCCCGCGCGGAGCGGATGTCCGCCTAGCCCCGCCTAGCCCTGCCTAGCCCTGGCGGCCGGTCCCCTCGTGGCGCCGCACGAACGCGGCCCCGGCGGCACCCACGATCGCGGCGCCCACCAGGGCCCCGGCGATGAGGCCGCCCAGGAACCTGCGCGACCGGTCGCTCTCGCCGCCGACCAGGTCCGCGAGGTCGGCCAGGGCGTCGCGCGGACCCGCATCCGGCGCGATCCGCGGCCGGGCGATCTCGCGGAGAAAACGGTCGTCCATCGTCAGCCTGCCTCTCCGGACTGCGGCCCGAGGGTCGCGAGGATCGCCACGATGCCGATGCCCAGCCATGAGACGAGCGAGGCGGGGATCAGCGAGAAGTCACCGATGGCCAGGAACGTGATTCCCAGCTGCCCGCCGATCGCCGCGCCCGCCCACGCCCCCAGCGCGGCCGCCGCGTATGTCAGCGGCAGGCGGCCGCCGGCATCGCCGCGGACCAGGACGTACAGCGCGGTGTGGACGAGGCCCAGCAGCAGGGCAAGTGGGAGCCCGGGGCCGATGCTCACGGGCGAATCCCCGCCGGGGCGCGATCGAGCGCGGGCTCCGGGGCCAGCCTGATCGCCGGGTCCCGCACGGGCTCGAGCCCGTCGGCTCCCGGGGCCCCGCCCGCGACCGCCGCGATCCGGCCGCCGCCGAGACAGGCCTCGCCGTCGTACAGGACACACGCCTGGCCGGGGGCGATCGCCCAGACCGGCGTGTCGGTCTCGACCGTCCAGGCGCCCTTGCGCGCGGGCTCGTCCCCCGCCGCCGGGCGCACCCATGCGCCCACGAGCGGCGCGCGATGGCGGATGCGCACCTGCGCGCGGAACGGCGTGCATGCCCCGGCGGCATCGCGGCCCGGGGGCGGGACGTCGGCGGTGAACGAGACGCCCTCGAGCGGGATCCAGCGCGTCTCGAGGTCCTCGCGCCGCCCCAGGACGATGGCATTGGTCGCCGGGTCGATGCGCGAGACGTAGCGTGGCTCGCCGGTCGCGACGCCGACGCCCTTGCGCTGCCCCACCGTGAACCCCGCGGCGCCGCCGTGCTCGCCGAGGCGTGTCCCGTCCGCGTCCAGCACCGGGCCGGGCTCCGGCGACCAGCCCGCGCGCTCGCGCAGCTCGGCCCGGTAGTCGCCGCCGGGAACGAAGCAGATCTCCTGGCTCTCCGGCTTGTCGGCGGTCACGAGCCCCAGCCCGCGCGCGACCGAGCGCACCTCGGGCTTGGTCAGGTCGCCGAGCGGAAACCGGCTGTGCCACAGCTGGTCCTGACGGAGGCCGTAGAGGAAGTACGTCTGGTCCTTCGCCTCGTCGGCGGCACGGGCAAGGACCGCGCGCGGTCCGTCCGGCGTGTCCACGACGAGGCGGCGCGCGTAGTGGCCCGTCGCGACGGCCTCGCAGTCGTAGAGATACCGGGCTCGGCCCAGGAGCGCGCCGAACTTGACGATCGTGTTGCAGTCGATGCATGGGCTGGGCGTCCGACCATCGAGGTACGCCGCGAGGAACGGCTCGATGACCCCGGCGCCAAACTCGCGCTCGAGGTTCATGACGTAGAACGGGATCCCGAGCTTCGCGGCCACGCGCCGGGCGTCGTCCGCCGCGTCGGCGGAGCAGCAGCTCTTGCGGAGCTCGGAGTAGCTGTCCGCGACCTCGTGGAGGCGCATCCAGACGCCGACGACCTCGTGGCCCTGCTCCGCGAGCAGGGCGGCCGCGACCGAGCTGTCCACGCCGCCGGACATCGCGACGAGGATCCGGCTCATCCGGCGGCCGCCTCCGGGACCCGCGGCGCTGCGGCGACCAGCCGGCGCAGGACGTCGGGCACGACGCGGCACGCCTCGTCGATCTCGGCCCCGGTCGTGGTCCGGCCCAGCGAGAGCCGCAGCGCGCCGCGGGCCTCGTCGGTCGGATAGCCCATCGCCGCGAGCACGTGGCTGACCTCGGTCGAGCCGCTGGAGCAGGCGGATCCCGTCGAGGCGGCGATCCCCTGGAGGTCCAGGGCAAGGACGACCGACCCGCCGTCGATCCCGTGCGCCACGACCGAGAGGATGTGCGGCAGGCGCTCGGTCGGGTGCCCGGTCAGCTCCACGCCCTCCACGGCCAGCAGGGCCGCGGCGAGCCGCTCGCGCAGCGCCCGGACCCGCTCGACGGTGGCAGGCCGCTCAGCCGCGACCAGCTCGAAGGCCCGCGCCATGCCGACCGCCCCGGCGACGTTCTCCGTGCCGGACCGGCGGTGGCGCTCCTGCGAGCCGCCGTGCTGCTGGGCCAGGATGTGGGTGCCCTTGCGGATCCACAGGGCGCCCGTCCCCTTGGGGCCCTCCGCCTTGTGCGCGCCGAGGGCGAGGAGGTCCGCGCCAAGCGAGTCGACATCGAGCGCAACCCACGGGGCGCCCTGGACCGCATCGACGTGGACCAGCACGCCCCGGTGCGCGTGCGCGATCCGGGCGATCTCCGCGACAGGCTGGAGCGTGCCGACCTCGTTGTTGGCCAGCATCACGGTCACGAGGATCGTGCGGTCCGTCATCGCCCCCTCGACGTCCGCCGGGTCGACGCGACCGTACCGGTCCACCGGCACCTCGGCGATGTCGAACCCGAACTTCGCGAGGTGCGACAGCGTGTGGCCGGTGGCATGGTGCTCGACGGCCGAGGTCACGATCCGGGCCCCGCGGGCGCGACCCGCCCAGGCGGCCCCCTTGAGCGCGAGATTGCTCGCCTCGGTCCCGCCGCTCGTGAACACGATCTCCCGCGCGTCCGCGCCGATCGAGCGGGCGAGGCGCTCGTGGGCGTCGTCCAGGCCCTCGCGAGCCGCGCGGCCCCAGGCGTGGGCCGACGAGGGATTGCCGAACGTGCCGGACAGGTACGGGAGCATGGCGTCGAGCACCTCGGGGCGCAGCGGCGTCGTCGCGGCGTGGTCGAGATAGATCGGCATGGCCGGGGGATTGTACGACGGGGCCACCGCCATCCTCCCAACCCGGGGGAGCCGCAGACCGGGACACCAGCGGCCTGGGTCGAGAGGAGCACCGGCCCGCGGCCGACGCCGGGCCCGGGGCCCGGTCCTTCGCGGATCAGCCCCGCTCGGCTCGCGAGAGGTCATAGGCGCGGCCGCGCTCGCGCTCCCGCTCGTGCTTGAGCAGCAGACGCTTGCGAAGCCGGATCGCGGATGGCGTGACCTCCACCAGCTCGTCCGTCCCGATGAACTCGATGGCGCTCTCGAGCGTGAGCGGCCGCGGCGGGGTGAGCCGCAGAGACTCGTCGTGCGAGTGCGTCCTGATGTTGGTGAGCTTCTTCTCCTTCGTCGCGTTGACGTCCATGTCGCCCGACCTGACGTTCTCGCCGACGATCATCCCCTCGTAGACGTCCTCACCCGATCCGATGAACAGCTCCGAGCGGTCCTGGAGATTGAACAGGCCGTACGCGTTGGACATCCCCGTCCGGTCGCTCACCAGCACGCCGTTGGTGCGGTGCGTGACCTCGCCGGCCCACGGGCCGTAGCCCTCGCCGATCTGGTGCAGGAGCGCGGTCCCACGCGTGTCCGTGAGGAGCTGCCCGCGATAGCCGATGAGCCCGCGGACCGGGAGGACGAACTCCAGGCGGACCCGACCGTCCGTGTCGGTGGTCAACTGCTCGAGGCGGCCCTTGCGCCCGGCCAGCGCCTGCTGCACGACGCCGATGTAGTCGGGCGGGATGTCGATGGTGACCCGCTCGTATGGCTCCTGGACCTCGCCGTTGACCGTGTGGAGGATGACCTCCGGGCGGCTGACGGTGAGCTCGTAGCCCTCGCGGCGCATCTGCTCGATGAGGACGGCGGATTCCTTCGCCGCGGCGCGTGCGGAGATGGTCGAGCAGCAGATCCGCAAGCGCGATGTCAAAGCCCCCGCGGTATTGCAGGCGATGCTCAAGG
>JANNHX010000665.1:0-7066 GCA_031404615.1 Chloroflexota bacterium | reverse complement strand
CCGCGGCCTCGCCGGGGCGGCGGTGTCCTGTACGGTGGCCGGGTGACGCCGACCGACCGCCGCCCGCCCCAGGACTGGCGGCGCCTCGTCGGCGTCTTCTGGGTCACCCAGCTCGTCGAGACGCTCGGCGTGAGCCAGGTCTACGCGCTGCTGCCCTCGTACCTGCGCGAGCTCGGCGTCCCGGAGGCGGACCGGCTGCCGTTCATCGGGCTGTTCAGCTCGCTCGTGTTCGTACTGGGCCTGCCGCTCGTCCCGCTGTGGGGCGTCTGGGCCGACAAGATCAGCCGCAAGGCCGTGATCGTCCGAAGCTCGATCGTGCTCGCGTGCGTGCTGGGGGTCGCCGCCCTGGCCCGGGAGCCGTGGCAGATGGCGGTCGCGGTCATGCTGATCGGGCTGCAGCTGGGCAACACCGGCGTGATGCTCGCGGGGATCCGCGACGTGACCCCACGGGCGCGCCTGGGCGTGACGATCGCGATCTTCGGGGCGGCGGGGCCGGTGGGCTTCGCGGTAGGGCCGGCGATGGCCGGGCTCCTGATCGACGGCCTGGGCTGGTCCATCTCGGCCGTGTACGCGACCTCGGCGTGCTTCGCCGTCGGCACCGCGCTCCTGGTGATGTTCGGGACGAAGGAGGTGCGGCCGGAGGTCGTGCCCCAGGGCTCCACCCTGCGGCTCGCGTTCGGCGCCGTGCGGGGCGTGCTCGCGGACCCGGACGTGCGTCGGCTGTTCCTCGTCTACGGCGTGGTCTTCCTCGCGAACCAGGTCTCGCGGCCGTACACGCCGGTCGTCGTCGAGGGGATCACCGGGACCGGACCGGGCCTCGCGACCGGGATCGGGCTGGTGATGGGAGTGGGGTCGCTGGTCGGCGCGCTCGTGTCGCCGGCGGCGGGCTATCTGGGGGACCGGGTGGGGTTCCGGCCGGTGCTCATCGCCGCGCTGACGCTCGGCGGCGTCGCGAGCCTGCTCATGCCCGCCGCGCCCGGTCTGTGGCTCCTCGCCGGCGCGTCCGTCCTGCTCGGCGCGGCCGTGGCGACGACCGGCGCGATGGTGATGTCGCTCCTCGCCACGGAGGTCCCGGCGGAGCGCCGCTCCGCGACGCTCAACCTCGTCTACCTGCCGCTGTACATCGCCGGGATCATCGGGCCGGCGGTGGGCAGCGGGATCGCGACGGCCGTCGGCCCGGGCGGGCCGTTCATCGCGGGCGGGGCCGTGTTCCTCGCCGGGGCCCTGTTCATCGGGCTGCGCCCGGGCCACGGACGGGCGACGGGGCGATCCCCCGGCCGGGAGGCCGTGCCCGAGAGCCCGACCCTGCGCTAGGATCCCCCCATGCGAACCGGAGCCCCTCCAAGTGCCGAACCTGCTGCCTCGCCCGCGGCTGCGCGGCGCACGGCCCGGGGCGGCCGTCCTCGCCCACGGCAACGCGGCGGCTGACGCCGGCGAGCCGGACATCATCTCGTCCGGCGGTGTCCGCTGGCTGAACCTGGAGCGGCCGCGCGAGGCGGACCGGGACTGGCTGGAGCGGGAGTTCGGGTTCCACCCGCTCGCCATCGAGGACGTCGCGTCGCGCAACCAGCGCCCCAAGCTGGACGCTTACGACGACTACCTGTTCATCGTCCTCCACTTCCCGGTCTTCGACAAGACGCAGGAGCGGCTGCTCACCGCGGAGATGGACCTGTTCGTCGGCCCGGACTTCCTGATCACGCTGCCGGACCAGAACCTGCCGCCGCTGTCCGCGATGTTCGAGCGCTACCGCGAGCGCGCGGAGGTCCGCGAGGGGATCTTCTCCAAGGGCACCGGGTACCTGCTCTACAAGATCGTCGACACCTGCGTCGACGCCTCGTTCCCGATGCTGCGCAAGATGGGCGCGAAGCTCGATCAGCTCGAGGACGACATCTTCGAGGGGCGGTCCGCCGAGATCGTGCGCGACCTGTCCAACGCCAAGCAGGAGATCATCAACTTCCGGCGCGTCGTGCGGCCGATGCGAGCGGTGCTCCGCGACCTCGAGCGCACCAAGCAGCGCTATCTCGCGGAAGACCTCGACATCTACTTCGACGACATCACGGACGCCGCGGAGCGCATCTGGGACGTCCTCGAGAACTACAAGGAGGTCGCCGAGGCGCTCGAGGACTCGAATGAGTCCGTGCTGTCCCACCGCCTGAACGAGAGCCTCCGCGTCCTCACCGCGTTCAGCGTCGCGTTGCTGCCGCTCACGCTCATCGCCTCGATCGGCGGGATGAACGTGGACCTGCCCGGCGACGAGAGTGTCGCGGAGTTCTGGCTGATCATTGCGACGATGGCGCTGATCCTGGGCAGCGTCCTGTACTTCTTCCGGCGGCGCGGCTACCTGTAGGTCCGGCTCCGCGCCGGACGCTGGCACGGCTCAGTGCCAGATCGGCGGTCGACGCGCAGAGGTCGACCCCGGAGGAGCGGGCAGTCAGCCCGGGAGGTGGCGCTCCCCGCTTCCGACGTACTTGACATCGGGGCGGATGAGGCGGTTGTTGGCGCCCTGCTCGATGGCGTGGGCGGTCCAGCCGGCGTGCCGCGCAAGGGCGAACGCCGCGGGGAAGAGGTCCGGCTTGAGCCCGACGCCCATGAGCACCGGCGCCGCGTAGAACTCGACGTTGGTCTTGAGCGGGCGGTCCGGGTATTTCTCGGCGAGGACCAGGAGCGCGACGTCCTCGATCGCGATCGCGAGCGAGAGCCAGTCCGGCTTCTTCTCCATGCTCTCTGCGACCAGGCGGAGGGCCGCGGCGCGCGGGTCGTAGGCTCGGTACACGCGGTGCCCGAAGCCCATGAGGCGGGTCTTGCTGTCGATGGCCTCGCGGACCCACTGTTCGGCGTGCTCGGGCGTGCCGACCTGGTGGATCTGCTCCACGACCTCCGACGGGGCGCCGCCGTGGAGCGGGCCCTTCATCGCGCCGATGGCGCCGCAGACGGCGGACGCGATGTCGGAGCGGGTCGAGACGATGACGCGGGCCGTGAAGGTCGAGGCGTTGAAGCCGTGCTCCGCGCCGACGATGAAGTAGGCGTCAAGGGCGCGGGCGGCCTCGGCCTCGGGCTTCACGCCGTTGAGCTGGTAGAGGAAGCCGGGCACGAGATCGAGCTCGGGATCGGGCGCCACCGGCTCCAGGCCCTGGCGGAGGCGCGCGAACGCGGCCAGGGCAGACGGGGAGAAGGCGGTGAGCGCGCGGGCCTGCTCGGGGGTAGGCGGGAACGACGGGTTGGTGACCGCGCCCCACACGGACACGGCGGTGCGCAACGCGTCCATCGGGCGGGCGTCGGCGGGGAGGGAACGCAGGGCGGCCATGACCGCGTACGGCACCGGGGCACACGGGAGCTTGGCGGCCGGGTTCCACACACCCGTCCACAACAGCTCGGTGACGGCGGCGTACGACCCGGCCTTCACCAGCTCGCCGATGGGATAGCCGCGGTACAGCAGCCGCCCCGCCTCGCCGTCGATGTACGACAGCGACGTCTCACCGGCGATGACGCCTTCGAGGCCGGGGGAGAAGGACCGGGTGTCGACAGGGGCGGGAACGGGCTCAGTCATGCAGGGATGGTAGCCCTACAGGCCCGCGCGTGAGGTGCCGAGCGACGTGACCGCACGGGCCGAATGGCGTGCCCGCGCCGGCGGTCCGCCGCCCTTGCACCCGACGCTTGCGTGGTCCACCGCGAGACCCGGGCTCAGTCGCGACCCTCGACCGCCTTGAGCACGATCCGGACGACGATCGCGCCGATGGTGCCGAAGACGAGGGCGCCGAGGAACCCGGAGACCTGTCCGAACCCCAGCTGCTGGCTCAGCCAGCCGCCGATGACAGCGCCCAGGATGCCGACGACGACCGTGGGCAGGCAGCCGCTCACGGAGCGCGTGCCGACGAACCAGCCGGAGATGCCGCCGCAGAGGAGGCCGATGAGGAGCCAGCCGAGGATGTCCATGGCGCGAGTCTAGCGGTCGTCGGCGAAGCGCCGCAGCGCCGCAGCGCCTCCGCGGAGCCGGCACCCACGGCGCTGCTGGATTGGTGACCTGTCCGCCTGCCACATGTCTGATAGCAAGCACCGGCTGCCACGCGGTCTGGCTGCAAGCCCCTCGGCGGCATGGTCAGGCGGCGACAGTCCGGCAGAGGCCCGGACGCATTCGAGGAGACCATGATGGACGAGGCAAAGCGAGCGTACCGGGACGTTGAGCAGGACACGAAGAAGGCACTTCGCGACGCCGACGGCCACGACGTCAAGGACGATCTCGGCAACATCGGTGACGAGGTCCGCAAGAACCTGGGGAACGCCGGCGACGAAGTCCGGAAGAACCTGGACAAGGCCGGCGACGAGGTTCGGCGCCACACCTCCTGATCGATCCGTCACAGGTCGGCTCCCACGGCACATGGTGACGGCTGATCGGAGTCCGCACCTGGCAGCCGCCGCGGACCCGCAGCCGCCGACTTGGCCACTCGACCCGCCCGGATCGCTCCGGGCGGGTCATCATGTAACGTCGGTGCAACGGATCGCGCCCCCACCCACGCGATCCCTCGATGCTCGGCAGGGCACGATCAGGGACGGCGGCGCCCGGCCGGAGGAGCTATCGCTCCCTCGGCCCGTTTGGATCGGGCGACCCGGAACGGGAAGGATCGCTGATGAAGAACCAACCGCTCGTCCTGGTCGCCGACGACGAGCCTCGGATCACCAAGCTGGTCGCCGTGACGCTCGCGGACGAGGGCTTCCGGGTGGTGACCGCGTCCGGCGGCGAGGAGGCGCTCCGCAAGGCCGAGGAGGTCCGCCCGGACATCGTCCTCCTCGACGTCGTCATGCCGGATCTGGATGGGATCGAGGTGATGCGGCAGCTGCGCGAGTGGCGCCCCGTCCCCGTCATCCTGCTCACCGCCAAGGGATCGACTGCCGACAAGGCCAAGGGACTCGACCTCGGCGCGGACGATTACGTCGCCAAGCCATTCCACCCCGACGAGCTCGCGGCTCGAGTACGTTCCGTACTGCGCCGGGCAGCCGGTATCACGCCCGGCGGAGGCCTCCTCCATATCGGCGACGTGGTGATCGACCTCGAGCGGCGCTTCATGACCCGGGGTGGCGAGCTCGTGCGGCTCAGCCGCACCGAGTGGCAGCTGCTGCAGCACCTGGCCGCCAACGCGGGCAAGGTCGTCCTGCACAGCGAGCTCCTCACGAAGGTCTGGGGGCCGGAGTACCGCGACGACATGCAGTATCTCCGCGTCTGGATCAGCCGCGTGCGCCGGAAGCTGGGGGCGGCTCCCGGGGAGTCGGGGCCCATCACCACCTTCCAGGGGATCGGCTATGTCCTCAATGTGGACGAGGCTCCGGCGCTCGAGTTCTCAGGCGGCTCAGGGCCGGCAGTCGCTGGCCATGCCGCGGGGTGAGCCAGGATCCGCGGTCGGGCCAACCCGGATCCTGGTCTCGGCCGAGACCCTCTTCGAGCATGGCGTGGATGCGCCGAGACCGCTCGGGGATGCATCGGCCGCCATCGAGCGACTGGGCTGGATCGGCCAGCCTGTCGTGATCATTGGCGAGCACATCGCCGGATGCCGCCGTCCCAGTGAACCGAACGACCGGATCGGTTGGGTCCGGATGTGTCTCGGAACACCCGACACTCCGGCCGCGGTGTTCGATGACCCGGCGGTCGATCGTGCAAGCGAGGCCGCTGAACGGGCGGCGGTCGAGAGCTGGAGCCTGGTAGGCAATGATTGGCATGCGGATCGGCTCCTCACGGGTCGCGACTCCAGCGTCGGGCCGGCACGCAAGGCCGGGCTCACCGTGGTTCGGATCGGACCGCGCGCTCCTGTCCCGTCTCCCGGCCGCTGATGCCCATCGTGGCGCCGTTGGATGTCGCGCCCCGAGCTGCCGCGCGTCGGGCGATGGGCTTGCAGCCTTGACAGACCGAGGGCGGCAAGCATCAGTCGGGGCGATGACCCCAGCTTCGCCAAGTCCCAAGGCGGGCGGCGCCGACCCGCCGCCCTCCGGCCGTCGATGGCGATGGCTTGATGACGACGAAGGCTGGACGCCCGGCGAGGACGCGGCCCGATTGCTCGCCGCCATCGCCGTCGCGCTCGTCGCGGTCGGACTCAAGCTCGTCATCGTCCGTTGGCTGGGTGGCGAGCTCGGGTACCTGAGCTACGTCGGCGCGGTGGCCCTGGCCGCCTGGATCGCCGGCTCTCGGGGCGGCGTGATCACCACGATCATGTGCGCGATCGCCGAGGCGACCCTGTTCAGCGGGTCGCTCGCCGAGTTTCTCGCCTCGCCCCTCACGGACTTCCGATTCGCCCTGTTCGTGTTGGTCGGGGTCCTCGTGACGTGGATCACCTCGCACCTGCGCCGGGCGATGGTCCGCGAGCGGACCGCGCGGGCGATCGGTGACGAGCGGCTCGTGGCGCAGGTTGCGGCCTACCGGGCGGCCGAGCACGACCGGGCGGCCCTGGCCAGCCTCCAGGCCGTGACGGCCAGCCTGGCCGGCGCTGCCACGCCGATCGAGGTGGCTGACGCGATCCTCGATCGGGGGCTCACGGCCCTGGGCGCCCTGGCAGGGGGGGTCAGCAGCCTGGCCGACGACGGTCGAGTGCTCGACCTCATCGCCGCGCGCGGCTATGCGGAGCACGCGATCGCCAACAGGACGCGCTTTGATCTTGGCGGCCCATCGCATCTTCGGGATGCCGTGATCGGTGGTGCCCCGATCTTCCTCACCGACCCCGCGGCTTGGGCTCTGCGCTACCCCGACAGCCCCCCGGCGCCTCTGCCCGGTTCACCCACGGGAGGGTCGCTCGCGGTCCTTCCGCTCCAGTCGGGCGGGCGGACGATCGGCACCGTGGTCTTCCGCTTTGCGTCGCCCGCGGAGCTGGACGGAGCCAAGCGGGACCTCGCACAGCGTCTCGCGGACCAGGGCGCGCAGGCCCTCGACCGGGCACTCGCCTACGATCGGGAGCGCAGCGCTCGAGAGGCCCTCGAGCGCTCCCAGGTGCGTCTGACACTCCTCGCCGCGACGAGCGAGCTCCTCACAGCCAGGGTGGACATCGAGACCACTGCCTTGGCCCTTCCCCGACTCGCGATCCCCGGG
>JANNHX010000664.1:0-4248 GCA_031404615.1 Chloroflexota bacterium | reverse complement strand
AAGTTCTGTGGGATAAGCCCGGTGAAGGTCACACGCTTCGACAGGGTGAAGTTCGCCGATGCGAAGAAGCGCGCGGCTGGAGGACCTTGTCGAGCCCGGCCTTTGGATCGACGCCTGCAACTTGGCGATCGCGACGATCGCCAACGGTGACTACGACGTTACGGACAAGATCGAGTCCAGAGACATCGGGCAGAGACAACGGGTAGCGGCACTGAGAGCATGGTGCATGCTGCGCAGATATCGCGTACCGGAGAAGCTGAAGCTTGCTGAAATGATCCTTGAACTGATGACGGGATCGAATCCGCGGCCTGATCGCCGGTGGCTCGATCCACGGCGCCGCAGCGGCCTGCGATCTGTTCATGATGCGATCACTGCGCAGATCGAGTGACGACGCGGATGCGTTGACACCTGGTCGCGTTGGTCCTAGAGGCGATTCAGGGTCCGAACCTCAAGCGCTAGTAGACATAACTCACATTATCGGAAGTGCTAAACAGGCAGCCCCATGTCGGGTCGGGCGCCTGGTACGTCGGCCGGCGCCAGCGCCTTGACCATGCGTGCGACGCCGGATGCGGGCCGCGCGACGAGCGTGCCGTGGGTTGCATCGGGTTCGGCGGCGACCGCGGCGTGCTTGGCTCAGCCCATCGACGTCGCGACGTCGCAGGCGCCCAGGCTCGCCCGATCCTGAACTCCGGCCGCCTGGAGGAGGAGCCCGCGGGTCAACCCTGCGTGGCGACGGAGCCGTCGACAAGCCCGGCGTCGACGATCCGCACCGCAAGCGCGGGCCCGACGATGTCGACGAGACTGGGCGCGTCGAAGACATCCCGCTCCCCAGCCTCCTGGCGTCGCTGCAGGTGGGCGATGAGCGCGTCAAGCATCGGCTCCGTTGCGTGTGGATCGAGGATTTGGCGCGCTCGACGCAGCCGCTGCGGGCCGACCGGGACGCCTTCCCGCTCCGCGATGGCAAACGCCCGTACGATCACCGCCCAGCGAGCAAACCACGACCACGTCTCCCGCTCGTGATCGGTCATCGGTCGCGGTGCCCGCTCAGCCGGCATCCGAGGCCTCCACGACCCCCTCGAGGGCGCTGCTGACGCCAAGGTGCGCCGCCATCGACCGGCAATACGCGAGGTCGAGCGACCCGGCGGCGAGATGCGCGTCGCGTCCTCGACCTGGCGAGCCGACCCTCCACGCGCCCAGGCGAGCTTGGCCAGGACGAGGTCCTCCGGCGATACGATCCAGATGTGTCGTCCGATCACGGGGTCGGGCACCCGCACGCGGCGCTCCCGACACGAAGTGGTCCAGATCCCGGGCGCCGGCAGGATCAGGTCCACCCACGTCGCACCGGCGCTGGCCTGGCCCACCGCCCTGTCCCCCACCTGCATCAGCGCCGCGACATAGAGTCCGCGCGCCTCGAGCGCCGGCCGCAGCGACGCCTCGTAGGTCGCAGCCGCGACATCGACGACGATGTCGGTGTCGGCCGTGGTCCGCCCGTACCCCGTGAGCGATAGCGCGTAAGAGCCGGTCACCCAGTATGGGAGTTCCAGCGTCTCGAGCACGTCGAGCGCGGCGGTCCGTGCATTCACCCCACCCATGCTAGTCCAGTCCGCGGCGACCGGGTCACGGGTCAGGCGATTGGTACTTCGGCCGGCGGCAGCACCGTGACGATGCGTGCCGCGCCGGCTGCGAGGCGTGCATCGAGCGTGACGAGGGTTGCGTCGAGGTCAGCGGCGACTGCGACATATTCGGCGTCGTAGGTCTTCGCCCAGCCGAGGGCGACGGCCACGTGGTGCGCCCGGGAACCCGCCGCGCGTGGCGTCGCGACGGCGACGGGTAGTGCGTCAACCAGCTCGATCGCCCTTGAGGCCTGTTCCGCCGGGATCTCGCCCCGGAATGCCAGCTCGCGCA
Source organism: Chloroflexota bacterium (assembly GCA_031404615.1). Classification (GTDB taxonomy): domain Bacteria; phylum Chloroflexota; class Limnocylindria; order Limnocylindrales; family CSP1-4; genus CAIXZV01. The sequence continues at coordinate 2,343 of JANNHX010000664.1, read as the reverse complement.
GGACGGAAACCGCCTCCGACCACAGGAGGGCGGGTGCGACGGGGTCGTGGCCCCTGAGTGGCCCGAGGTCGCCGCCAGCCAACGCAATCTCCACCGCGACCCCGGCATCGATGACCAAGCGCATGGTTCAGTGGCCGCCGCGAGACCGGCGGACGGCCGCGACGACGTCCGGCATCGGCGCGCCCCAGCTGGTCAGCGCCCACGCCTCCGGTGCCGCAAGGCGCGTCTCGACCTCGAGCATCGAGACCAGGTCGGCCTCGTCGATGATGTGCTGGGTGCCCACCTTCGTCGCGGCGAGCCTGCCCTCCCGGATCCAGCGACGGATGGTCTCGGGGTTGCGGCCCGTGCGTCGGGCTGCCTCGTCGAGCGTGGCGACATCCAGCAACACGTTGGAGTCGACGAGCACGGGAGTCAATCCTCGCCTCGCGTGAGCGCCATGATCTCGTCCGTGGTCATCCTGATGCCCCCGCCGTGGGCCCGCAGCAGCGCCACAGCGCGCTGGCCGCGTGTGGGAGCCCGGGTACCGGGCGCTGCCTTGACGAGGAACACGAGGTCACCGTCGAGAACGAAGTCGACCTCGGTGTGCGGCAGGAGCCCCGCGCGGGACCGGGGCTCCAGGCGCGAGACGGTGGAGGCGGGACCGGTGCCGGCCCGCCCTCCCCTCCCCTACTTCGTGAACGTGAACAGCGCGATGTGCGTCGTGCCGTCGACCAGCGTCAGCGTGAGCTCGCGGCAGGTGCCGGCCCACGACTTGCTGGTCTTCCACACGTAGGTGTACTGCCCGGTCGCCGGGTCGTACTGCAGCCCGGAGGTCCCCGCCGTGGAGGTCCCCTCGATGCCGTCGACCGATGAGGACCCGGTGCACGCGATCGTCCGGGAGACCGGCGAACCGGCCGCCAGGATGGCCATGCCCTTGTCCCCGCCGAGCCCGAACTTCACGGGGACGGCGGCGCCGGCCTTCATGGCGTTGAGGGTCGGTGCGTTGTCGATGGGGGCGTAGAAGCCGTCGAACGCGAAGACGACCGTGTGCCCGACCGACGCCGAGCCGGATCGTCCGCGATCGTCGGTGACGGTCACGGTCACGGTGTAGGTCCCGTAGCTGGTGTGGTGTGGGACGGACCCGTGCACGTCGACCCCGCGACCGTCCCGGCGATGACGGGCGTCCCGTCGCCGTAGTCCACGGCGCAGGTGTAGGTGTCGATGGCCTCGGGCTGGCTGAACGTGGCGCTCGCCACCGCCACCTGCCCTTCCTCGGACGGCTCGGGGGTCACGACCGGCGTCGCAACCGCGGGCGCGGCCTGCAGCTCCAGCCCGATGAGGACCGGGTCATGGTCCGACACGCGGAACATGTCGGGCGCGTAGAGGCTCGTGACCAGGTTCGCGGTCTTGAAGTCGGTGTTGTAGTCGAGCACGGACGGCTCGTCCGCGTTGATGTGGAAGTCGGCCACGCCGGCGACCTGGCCGGTGAGCGTGCCGGACGCCAGCGCCTGGTCGAGGTAACCCCACTGGCCGTCGAAGACGTACGAGTAGGCATCCTCGCCGAGGAGCGAGCGCACGAGGTTCGTGAAGCCGGCGCCCTCGAGGACCGCGATCGGGTCCTCGCGGGCGTAGCTGTTGTAGTCGCCGATGAGCAGGACATCCGGGTCGCCCGTCCCCGTGGGATCGGAGGCGAGCCAGCTCGCGAGCTCCGTGGCGGCCGCGACGCGGACGTCGTTGCAGTTGCCTTGGCCGTCGCCGGCGTCCGGCGTCTCGCAGGCGCTGCCCTTGCTCTTGAAGTGGTTGGTGTCGACGATGAACCGGGCCAGGGTCGTGTTGACCTCGAAGGCCTGGGCCAGCGACGGACGGGTGCGGAAGGCGATGTCGCCGCCATTCATGAAGGCGGTGGTGTTGAGGACCGCGGTCGCCCCGACGGGCGTGACCACGGCGGGCTTGTAGAGCATGCCGACCTTGATCGCGTCGGGCCCGAGGGCGTCGACCTGGCCCGTGGCGGCGTCAGCGTCGATGAATGCGTAGGTCCCGGGCTCGGTGGCCGCGTTCAGGCGGGCGACGAGGTCCGCGATCGAGCTGTCCGGGCCGTAGCCGTCGTTCTCGATCTCGTTGATGCCCAGGACGTCCGGGTCGGCTGCGAGGATGGCCGCCACGGTCTTGGGCCACTGGCGGTCAAACTCCGTGATGGTGTCCGCGCCGCGGCAGTCGGTCGCGGTGCCGGTGGTGCCGTTGCGACAATTGTCGACGTTGTCCGGGAGCCCGTCGAAGGTGTTGAAGTGGCTCAACATTGCCATCGGCCTCCTCCACAGCCCTCAGCTTCTGATCCTTGACGAGCCCACTGTCGGAGTCGATCCG
>JANNHX010000663.1:0-6758 GCA_031404615.1 Chloroflexota bacterium | reverse complement strand
GAGCGTTCTCGCAGGATCTCGAGGACCCGGTCGCGGAGTGCCTCCCCGGAGCGCCGGTCGGCGGCGGCGACACCGATGACGCTTGCGTAGCCCTCATCCGCCCCGTTCACGTGTTCCACGACCTTGGTGCGGTCCCGGCCGCCGCCGCGGGGGCCCTTCCGGAGCTCCTCGGGGGCCGCGGCGGCGATCTGGTCGAACGCCGCCCAGGACGCCTCCACGATGGCGGCGAGCCGGGCGGCCTCGCGCGCGCCGGTGGGCCGGCGGTCCGCGTCCGCCACGATCGAGGGAGCGCCGAAGGCCGTCGTCGCGTCACCGTCGCGGCGCTCCTCGACCTCGACCGCGAGGTCGTCGGTCGCGAACGCCTCGCCAGCCGCGAGGACCACCAGGGCATAGCGGGGAGCGGCCGCGAGCAACGCCTCGATCGCGGCGGGCTCGTCCTTCCCCGACCTCGACAGGCCCGGCCACTCGAGCGCGGAGGCGAAGGACTTCTTCGGGGTCGTCTCGACGAGGACGCGGATCACGTGGGTCATGGGAGCCAGTATGCGTCCTGACCATGCCAGGTCCGGTCATGTCCCTGCCCGACTCATCGCCCAGGCCGGCGCCCGCCCGCCGCCGGGGAGACCCGCTCCGGCTACCCTTGCCCGATGCGCACCATCGGGTTCGTCCGATCGCCAGCCTTCGCCACCCTCCGCGAGGCGCTGTCGCTGGCCGCCCGCTACTGGCGGGCGACGTGGGACCGGTGGCTGCTCGCCGTAATCGCCGTCGCGCTCGCGACCGGCCTCGCCGAGTGGCTGCTGGGCGGTACCGCCCTCGACCAGCGCACGCTGTCGCGGGCCCTGCTCCCGGGCACGAGCGGCCAGATCGACCCGTCCGAGCTGCCGCGCCTCATGGCCGGGCCGCTCGCGGTCGGCATCGTGTCGATCGTCGCCGGGTGGTTCCTGGTCGCGAACGCGGTCGCCGGCCTCCGCGGCAAGGAGGTCACGGTGGCCTGGGCCGTCACGTCCGGGCTGCGGGCGTTCGTGGCGGACATGCTCATCGCGCTCGTGTTCATCGGCCTGTTGACCGTCTCCGTGGGCCTCGGGCCAGCCGGGCTGCTCGTGATGCTTGGGGCATCCCCGCTGCTCGTCTACGCCGCGATCCGGCTCCAGCTCTGGCGCCTGTCGATCTTCGATGGCTCGTCCATCGGCCAGGGTGCACGCGAGAGCTGGGGCCTCACGCGCAGGGCCGTCCTGCGGGTGTTGGGCTGGGCCGCCGCGGTCTTCGGGCTGGGGCTGCTGCTGGCGGCCGTCAACGTCGCCATCGAATTCGTGCTCGCGGGCGTGCCCGTGGTCGGCAGCGTCGTCACCTCGGCCGTCGACACCGCGTTCCAGGCGTTCACGATCGTGGTGATGGCCGTTCTCTACGAGAGCCAGCGCCAGCGGACCCAACCGCCGCCCGTGATGGCCTACCCATCGGCACCGTACGACCCCGAGGGCCCATACCCGCCGCCTCCCCCGCCGCCTCGGCCGCAGGGCTGACGGACCGCGGTCCGTGTGGTCAGTGGGCGGTGGCCGCCCGCAGCGTTGCGACGAGGGCGCCCAGCGCCTCGACATCACCGCCGTCCTCACCGAGCGCGTCGACCAGCGCCGACGCGACGATGACGCCGTCGGCACCCGCCCCGGCGATCGAGCGCACGTGGGCCGGCGTGCTGACGCCGAACCCGACCGCGACCGGCACGGGCGAGACCGCCTTGACGTCGCGGACGAGCTTCGCGACCGTCGGCGGCAGCGACGTCCGGGCGCCCGTCACGCCGACGAGCGAGACGCAGTACAGGAACCCGCCTGAGCGCCCGGCCACTGCGGCCCGGCGGGCCGGTGCGGTCGTGGGCGCCACGAGGTAGACGACCGCGATCCCCGCCTCCGCCGCGACGGCCTCGAACGGCGCGCCCTCGTCGGGGGTCAGGTCCGCGACGATGACCCCGGCGACGCCCGCCTTCGCGAGCGCCAGGGCGCGATCCCGCCCGTCGCCCCCGCCGATCAGCTGGTTCGCGTAGCCCATCGCCACGACGGGCACGGACGGGCGCGCCGCCGCGATGCGGGCCGTGAGCGCGAGCGACCGGTCGAACGTCGCGCCGGCGGCGAGCGCCCCCTGCGAGGCGCGCTGGAGCGTGGCCCCGTCCGCGAGCGGATCCGAGTACGGGAGGCCGACCTCCAATAGGTCCGCGCCGTTGTCGATGGCCGCGCAGGCCGCCGCGAAGGATCGCTCCGCGTCCGGGTACCCGGCCACGATGTACGGGATCAGGGCGGCACGCCCGTCGGCCCGTGCGCGTGCGAAGGCGTCGGCGATGCGCCGCGCCCCCGTCGTGTCGTTGGTGTGCGGTACGGCCGCCGGGGCCCCGCTCATGCGACCCCCTCCCAGGGCTGGACGTCGTCGAACCGCTCGAGGGCGGCCATGTCCTTGTCGCCGCGGCCGGAGAACCCGACCAGGATCACGGCGTCGTCCGGGTACGGGGTCGCGGCCCCCTCTAGGCCCGCCAGAAGCTTGGGCAGTGCCGCGACCGCGTGCGATGTCTCGAGCGCCGGCAGGATCCCCTCGGTGAGCGTGACCGACTTCATGGCGGCGATGGCCTCGCGATCGGTCGCGCTGCCCACCTCCATGCGTCCGCCCTCGGCGAGGGCCGCGAGCTGCGGGCCGACGCCCGGGTAGTCGAGGCCGGCCGACGCGCTGTGCGCCTCGATGACCTGGCCGTCGCGGTCCTGCAGCATCAGCGAGCGGGACCCGTGGAGGATCCCGGGCGTCCCGCCGACGATCGCCGCCGCGTGCCGGCCCGTCGCCACGCCGTCGCCGGCGGCCTCCGCGACCGCGAGGCGGACCGACGGCTCGCCGATGAACCGCGCGAGCAGCCCGATGGCGTTCGAGCCGCCGCCCACGCACGCGAGCGCGAGGTCCGGGAGCCGGCCCTCCAGCGCGTACAGCTGGGCGGCGGCCTCGTCACCGATGCGCCGCTGCAGGTCGCGGACGATCGTGGGATACGGGTGCGGGCCCATCGCGGAGCCCAGGACGTAGTGCGTCGTCTCGACGTTCGTGACCCAGTCGCGCATCGCCTCGTTGACGGCGTCCTTGAGCGTGGCGGTGCCGCTGGTGACGCTTCGCACCTCGGCGCCGAGCGCCTGCATGCGCAGGACGTTCGGGGCCTGACGACCGATGTCCTCCTCGCCCATGAACACGACGCACGGCAGTGCCAGCAGCGCGCACGCCGTGGCGGTCGCGACCCCGTGCTGGCCGGCGCCGGTCTCGGCGATGACCCGGCTCTTGCCGAGACGCCGCGTGAGGAGCGCCTGACCCATGGCGTTGTTGATCTTGTGGGCGCCGGTGTGGGCGAGATCCTCGCGCTTGAGGTAGAGGCGGAACGTGGGGATGACGGGGTCGCGTCGGCCGGCGGCCAGCGCCAGGCGGCGTGCCTCGAGGGTCACCGCCTGCGCCAGCCGGTCCGCCCGGTACAGGGCGGTGGGCCGGCCCGCGAACCGGGCGAGCAGGTCGTCCAGCTCCGCCCAGAACCGAGGGTCGTGGCGGATGGCGTCATAGGCGGTCTCGAGCCCCTCGAGCGCCCCCACGAGGGTCTCCGGCACGTACCGCCCACCGAAGTCCCGCTCCATGCCCCAGCGGCCGTGCTCGTCGACGGCGATGAGCCCGGGGTGGACGGGGGTGGGTCCGAAGGCGACATTGGGCCGATGGCGACGCGCGTCGCGGGCACGCTTCGCGAAGAGCGCGACGCGGAGCGGGTCCTTGCGCGGGCGCTCGCCCGGGACGCGCGGCGGCTCCGTGCCGGACGCGACGTCCACGCCGACGCAGGGCACGGCCAGGACCGCCTCGCCCACGGTCGCGGGCGTGAGGCCCCCGGCCAGCGTGATCGGCAGCTCGCGGGCGACGGCGGCGGCAAGCGCCGTGTCGACGCGGATCCCGGTGCCGCCCGGGTGCGGGCCGCCGGCGGCATCGAGGAGGATCCCCACCGCACCGGCCGCGAGGTACGCCCGGGCCGTCGTGATGACGCCGTCCGGATCCGCGCCCGGGGCGACGCGAAGGGCCTTGGAGACGGGCCGATCCACCGCGGCGATCGCGGCCGGGGGCTCGTCGCCGCTGAGCTGGACCTCGTCGGGGTCCACGGCCGCGACGACGCGCGCGAGCTCGTCCGGCGGGAGGTCCGCGGTCACGACGACGATCCTGGGTCGCGGGCCGTCCGCCGGGGCGGTGGCGCGGGCGAGACGGGCGAGCTCGACGCCTTCCTCGATCGAGAGGGCGCGGGGCGTACCTGGGGCGAAGTTGAGCCCGATCGCGGCGGCGCCGGCGCGGGTCGCGGCGATGATCCCGGCCGCATCGGTGACGCCGCAGATCTTGACGCGCGGCGCGCGAGCGAGGGCAGCGAGGTCGGCGGGGTACCGGCCGGCGCACACAAACGCGCGGGCGGCGGCAGACGGGTCCGCCGAGCGCATGAGCGCCTCGCCGACGAGGGCGGCATCGAACCCGGTCGCGCGCCAGCGGGCGACCGTCGCGGTGTCGCGGGCGCCGGACTCGGCAACGGCCAGGCGGTCACCGGGGATCGCGTCCCGCAGGCGCACGGCACGCTCCGGATCAACGTCGAGCGTGCGGAGATCGCGGTTGTTGACGCCGATCAGCCGCGCGTCGGTGGCGAGGGCACGGTCGAGCTCGCGGGCGTCATGCGCCTCCACGAGCGGCTCCAGCCCCAGGTCGCGGGCCTGCGCGACGAGACGCGCCAGCCCCTTGGCCGGGTGCAGGACGGCGAGGAGCAGCACGAGGTCCGCCCCGGCGCCCCGGAGCAGGTCCAGCTGCCGCGGGTCCACGACGAACTCCTTGGCGAGCACCGGCACGGACACGGCGGCACGGACGGCGCGGAGGTCGTCAACGGACCCGCCGAACCAGTGCGGCTCGCACAGGACGGAGATCGCCGCGGCACCCCCGGCCGCGTACGCCCGGGCCCGAGTGACCGCGTCGTCGCCGGCGGCGATGGCTCCGGCGGACGGCGATCGGCGCTTGACCTCGGCGATCTGGTGGAGGCCGGGCGCGGCGAGCGCCTCGGCGACCGGGCGCGGCGCCGGCGCCGCGGCGACGGCACGGGCCAGCCCCGCCCGCCCGAGGGCGTCGAGCTCCCGGGTGACATCCGCGAGACGCCGCGCGGCGATCTCCGCGACGACGCCGGCAGCGCCGCTCATGCCTGGCCCCCGGTGATGCCGGCGGTCCCGGTCCCGGTCGCGCCTGCGGCGCGGGCCGCCACGGCATCGGCCTTGGCCTGGTCCCTGGCAGCCTTCTGGGACGCGGCGACGGCCGCCTCGGCGGCCCTGCGCTCGGCGCGGAGGCGGCCCAGGAGCTCGGCGGCGAGCCCCGCGTCCACCGCGAGCGCAGCCCGGTCGATGCCGTCCTCGATCGTCGACGCCTCCCCGGCCGCGACGAGCGCGGCACCCGCGTTCAACAGGACGACGTCGCGTCGGGCCCCCGGCTCGCCGCGCAGGACGCCCTCGACGAGTGCAGCGTTCGCGGCCGGGTCGGAGCCACCCAGGGCCGCGGTCTTCGCCTTGCGCAGGCCGAGGGCCTCGGGGTCCACCTCGCTCCGGACGATGCCGGCGGGCGTCACGTCGTAGATCACGCCCGTGCCGTCGAGCGGCAGCTCGTCGACGCCCGTCCCGCAGACCACGAACGACCGCTCGGTCCCGAGGCGCTGGAGGACCTCGGCGACCTTGGGCGCGATCGCCGCGTCCCCCACGCCGATCAGCCCGCGGGTCGCGCCCGCCGGGTTGGTGAGGGGGCCGAGGAGGTTGAACGCGGTCCGGACGCCGATCTCGCGTCGGGTTGGGCCCGCGTGGCGCATCGCCGGGTGGAAGGTCGGCGCGAACAGGAACGCGAAGCCGAGCTCGGTCATCGCCCGCCCCGCTGATGCCGCGTCATGGTCGATCCGCACGCCCAGGGCGTCGAGCACGTCCGCCGACCCCGACCTGCTGGTGATCGCCCGGTTCCCGTGCTTGGCCACCGGCACCCCCATCGACGCCACGATGAGCGCCGCGGTCGTGGAGATGTTGAAGGTCCCGGAGCCGTCGCCGCCCGTCCCGACGATGTCGATCGTCCCCGCGGGCGCCTCGACGCGCAGGACGCGCTCGCGCATCGCGGTCGCGAAGCCCGCCAGCTCGTCGACCGTCTCGCCGCGCATCCGCAGGCCCATGAGCAGGGCCGCGAGCTGGGAGGGCGTCGCCTCGCCGTCCATCACCGCGCCCATCGCGAGGCGCGCGTCGTCCATCGAGAGCGACTTGCCCTCGACGATCGCCGCCACGGCGGCCCGGACCAGGTCGCTCATCGGGCGGCCCCGGCGGTCTCCGTCGTGCCTGCGCCCTCGACCGGCGCGGCCGCGTCGTCGGCCGCCTCGGCCAGGCCACGCGTCGCGAACGTGCCCATCGCGGCATCGAGGCGCGAGCCGTCGCCCTCACCCGCGAGCCGGAGGAAGTTGGCGAGCAGGTGCGGGCCGCTTGGCGTGAGCACGGATTCGGGGTGGAACTGGACGCCCTCGATGGGCAGCGTGCGATGGCGGAGGCCCATGACGACGCCGTCGTCGGGGCTGGTGGCGGTCACGTAGAGGTCCTCGGGCAGTGTGGCGGGATCCACGCACAGGGAGTGGTAGCGCGCGGCCGGGAAGTCCTGGGGCATGCCGGCGAGGAGCCCTTCACCGTCGTGGTGGACGTCGCTGGCCTCGCCGTGAACGAGCGTGGGGGCGCGGA
>JANNHX010000662.1:0-4526 GCA_031404615.1 Chloroflexota bacterium | reverse complement strand
CTCCATGCGCATATCATGGCACATGCCGTCCGTCTGTCAAGCATCACTCTGGCTACATCTCACCAGTCGCAACAGGCTCGTTCAGGCCATGGCTGAACACGAAATTGGACCAGGGACGCCTCGAACCGGCTGGAAGTTCGGCCTAGAACGTCGACCGCGCCGCCCGGGCCCTTCGGACGGCGCGTCGGTTCGCGAGGCGGCGGACACCCGCCCCTCGATCCGGGTTACAGGTTGCCGGGTCGCGTCCCCAGCGTCACGTCCAGCGTGACGGTCGCGCCGTCGCGCAGGACCTCGAGCGTGACGGTGTCCTCCGGCATGAACTGGGTGAGGACCGCGTCGAGCGGGTGCTCCCCGTCGATCCTGATGCCGCTGATCGAGACGATGATGTCGCCGTCCTGGATGCCGGCGGCGGCTGCGGGGCTGCCGTCCACGATCGCGGGGCCCGTGCCGCCCGTGTTGGTCACGAGCGCGCCGGCGTCCACTGACAGGTTGAGGTCCTTCTTGACCTGGAGGTTGATCGACTGGAACCGGATCCCGATCCACGGGCGGCTCAGCGCCTGGCCCGCGACGGCCTGAGCCATGATCGGCTTGGCGATGTCGATGGGGATGGCGAAGCCGATGCCGGACGAGTCCGTCGCGACGGCGGTGTTGATGCCCACGACCGCGCCGCTCGCGTCGGCCAGCGGGCCGCCGGAGTTGCCGGGGTTGATCGCGGCGTCGGTCTGGATGAGGTTGTTGATCCGCGTCCCGTTGTCGACGGCGATGTCGCGGCCCTTGCCGGACACGATGCCGCTCGTCACCGAGAACGAGTACGTGCCCAGCGGGCTGCCGATCGCAACGACGAGCTGGCCGATCTTGAGGCCGTCGCTCTTGCCGATCGGGGCGACCGGGAGGCCGGTGGCCTCGACCTTCACGACCGCGAGGTCGGTCAGGGTGTCGATGCCGTAGACCGTGCCCTCGAACTGGCGGCCGTCCTTGAGCTCCACGGTGAGCTTCTCGGCGTCGGCGACCACGTGGCGGTTGGTGAGGATCCAGCCGCTGGCGTCGTAGATGAACCCGGAGCCCACGCCGCTGCTGGGGATCTGGGCGAAGGGGTCCGTGCCGGCGCCCTGGGTCGTGATCTTGACGACCGCCGGGCCGATGCGGTCCGCGGCGTCGATGACCGCGGACGACTCGTTGATGGTCACGGGCTGCTGACCGACGATCGGTTGGGCGCTGCCCGTGCTCGACGCGGGGGCCTGCTGGTCGAAGGCGCCGGTGCGCTCCAGGACGAGGGCAGTGCTGCCCGACGCGAGGACCGCGGACAGGAGCGAGGCCGCGACGACGGTCCCCACGCCGGCGCCGCCGCGCCTCTTCGTCTGCCCCGGGGACGGCGCCTGGCCGTAGCCCGGGGTGGGCGGAGCGGCGGGCCCGGTCGCGGGCGGGCCCCAGGACGGTGTCGTGTAGGCGGGCTGGCCCTCGGCCGGCGCCGGCTCGTACCAGCGCTCGGAGGTGGGCTGGCCGCCCGGCGAGGCGGGCGAGGCCCACGCCCAGCGGGCGTCGGGGCGGGGGTCGGGCGTGGGGGCGTAGCGCGGGACCTCCACGCGCTGCGTGTCCTCGAGCGGGTCGGGTCCGGCGTCCTGGGGGGCGCCCTGTGTGGGATCGTCGTTCATGGGGTGGGGGAGCTTCTCTCTCGTTCTGAGGCAATGGTCGTCTCCACCTGGTCGGAGACCATGGACAAGGGTGCCGGATCGTGATTCATGGCCGGGTCGCCAGTTGGTGAAGAAACGACCACCTTCGGGTCGTCGGGGCGCGAAAGGGCCCTCGCGGGGGTCGCGGAGGCCTCGGCCGCGGACCCGGGCGGGTCCGGCGCGGGCGTCTCGACCTCGTCGACCTCGCGGGGGTCGCGGGGCAGCGTGACAACGAACCGGGTTCCGTGCCCGACGCGGCTCTCCACGGCGATCGTCCCGTGGTGCATGTCCAGGATGGACTTGACGATCGACAGGCCGAGGCCGGAGCCCGTGCCGCGCGCCTCGTTCATCGCGGTGCCGCGGTAGAAGCGGTCGAAGATGAGCGGCATCTCCGCAGCCGGGATGCCGACGCCGCTGTCGATGACCTCGATGCGCGCCCCACCGTCGGCCTCGGACCGGGCGGTGACGCGGACCGAGCCGCCGCGTTGGGTGAACTTGAGCGCGTTGCCCACGAGGTTGGTGACGACCTGGCCGATGCGCGGCGGGTCGTGGCGGATGCGCAGCGGGCGGTCCGGCAGGGCGACCGTGAGCCCGATCCCCTTGCGCTCCGCGCTTGCCAGCTGCTGCTCGACGGCCGACTCGATCGTCCCGCGGACGTCGTCCGGACGGAGGTCCAGCAGCACGAGCCCGGAGTCCAGCTTGGAGAGCTCGAGCAGGTTCTGGGCCAGCCAGTCGAGGCGGTCCAGCTGCACGGCCGACGAGCCGAGGAACTCCGCACGCGCCGCGGGGTCGAGCCCGGCGGGGCCCTGGAGCAGCTCCACGAACGTGCGCATGGCGGCGATCGGTGTCCGCAGCTCATGGCTGACGTCGGCGAGGAAGTCCCGGCTCCGGTCGCGGTCGCGGCGGATGATGTCGACGCTCTCCTCGAGGCGGTCCGCCATCTGGTTGAACTGCGTTGAGAGCGTGCGCAGCTCCAGGGTCCCGGACGAGAGCTCGTCGGTGGCGACGCGCGAGGCGAGGTCGCCCTCCGCGAGTCGCCGCGAGGCGTCGGTGAGGCGCGTGATGGGGACCGTGAAGCGGTGCGCGAGGAACGCCGCGACGAGGACCGCGACCATGAGCGCGGCGCCCGCCATGATGAGCAGGAGCCCGGTGATCGCGGAGAGGGTCGCCGCGCGGCTGGTGTACGGGTTGGACAGCTCGACGACGACGCCCCAGTCGCCGCTCGCGTTCGCGCGCCCCTCGGACGACAGCGCTGGCGCGATCGCCGGGTCCTGCCGCTGCGGGCTGGTCGGCGGCACGCGCATGTCCTTGATGAAGGTCATGTCCGGATCGGGGTCCGGGACGATCGCCCCGTCGGTCTCGAACGTCGCCGGTCCGAACTGGACCTTCACCCTCGCCTGCGCCACCTGGTCGGTATACAGCTGGAGCAGCCCGTCGTCGATCAGCAGGGTCTCGACGTCCGGGGCCAGCGTCGCCTCGCCGGTTGCCGGGTCGACCCAGACCACCGCCTTCCCGTCGCCCATCGTGTCGCTGATGGCGCGCACCAGGATCGCCGCCGTCGCGTCGGCACGCTCCTGGAGGCGGGTCTGCTCCTGGTTGCGGAAGAGGTCGTCCAGACGGACCGCGACAACCGGCGAGACGAGCGTGAGCGTCAGCGCCACGACCGCCATGAAGGCGAAGGTCAGGCGGGTCTGGAAGGACTGCGGGACCGGGTTGCGCCTGCGTCCGTCGAGCGCGCGCTGTCCGGACGCCACGTCCGCCGTGCGGCCGTCGGCCATCTCAGCGCTCGGCGAACTGGTAGCCGGCGCCGCGGACGGTCAGGACGAATTGCGGCAGCGAGGGGTCGTCCTCGATCTTGTCGCGCAGGTGGCTGACATGGACGTTGATCGTCTTCTCGTCCTGGTCGAGCGCCTCGTAGTCGCGCAGCAGCTCCAGGAGCTCGCGGCGGCTGAAGACGCGGCCTGGGCGACTGGCGAGGTGGCGCAGGATCTCGAACTCGGTCGCGGTGAGGGCGATGCGCCGGTTGCCGCGCTGGACCCGGCGGCGCTCGAGGTCGATGACGAGGTCGCCGTGGCGGATGACCCTGCCGCCGGCCGCGTTGGCGAGGTCACCGTAGGCACGGCGCAGGAGCGCACGGATGCGGCTCATCAGCTCGCGCAGGGCGAAGGGCTTGGTGACGTAGTCGTCCGCGCCGAGCTCCAGGCCCACCACCTTGTCGAACTCGTCGCCGCGGGCCGTCAGGAACAGCACCGGCGCCTTGGAGCCGCCCGCGCGGAGGCGGCGGAGGACCTCGAAGCCGTCGATGCCCGGGAGCCGGACGTCGAGGACGATCAGGTCGGGGGCCTGCGTCGTGGCGAAGTCCAGCCCCTCCTCGCCGGAGCGTGCGACCGTGACCTCGTAGCCCTCCTGCTGGAGGGCGAACTGGATGCCGCGCGCGACGGCGAACTCGTCTTCGACGATCAGGATCGTAGCCACGGCGCGACTCTACACCGAGGGCGGTTCCGAGGACGGTCCGGGGTGGCTCCGCGTCCGGCGGCGCGTCCGGCGGCGCGTCCGGCGACGACGCTTCTCTCGGCTACGCCTGGGCATGGTGCTAGACGCCTTCGACCCGGCGATGCTGGCTCATCCACCACGTGCAGGCGTATGTGAGCCGCCTCCAACCGATCGAATGCGTCCTGCACCCCGCACAGGCGTAGGTGAGACGACGCGACATGTTGGGCACGAAGGCGGGCACGAAGGCGGGCACGGAGGCGGACACGGAGGCGGATCAGGCGGACACGGCGCCAGATCGGCCGGTTCGGCCGGATCGATCGGGCCCCCGACGCAGGCGTCCACCGGGTCGCGCGAGGGGCGTGT
>JANNHX010000661.1:0-3266 GCA_031404615.1 Chloroflexota bacterium | reverse complement strand
CGGCAACGTCGCGGTCATGGTTGCGGCGCTCGGCGTATTCGGAACCGGCACCGCTTGGCCCGACCTGTTCGTCGCCGCATTGCTCGCCTCCCTGGGCATCGGCGGGGGGTGGCAGATCGTCCTCCAGGCCTTGCGCGAGCTGCGCGGAGTTCCTTCGCCCCGAACCCCGACCCGGGACCGGTCGCGTGCTTGAAGCCATCCCTTTCATCGCCCTCGTCGCCATCTTCGGCGCGTCTTTCGTCCGCGGCGAAGCCATTCGCAGACAAAGCGGAGATCGGGCCTGGGCGTTTGCCGACGCGCGCGAAAAACAGCGCGTAGCTGGGCTGGCCTTCGCGTTGAGCATTCTCGTGTCGGCAGGTGCAGGGTTGCAGACACTGCTGTCGGGTGCCCGCGGCTATCCGATCGCTGGGGCTCTCTTCGCCATCGCCGGAGCAGTCATCGTAATCGTCGCGCAAATCCAGATGGGCGCGCGCCTTGTTCCTTGCCTTGCCGCTGCCCCCGGCCCTCGAACGACGCCTCGAAGGACTCGCCGTCGGTGTGCGCTCCGATTCTTGACCCGGCGATGAGACGCGGCCCCTCGCCGCCAGACCCTGAGGGTTAGGCCTTGGCGCGAGAGTCCACGCCGCCCATCACCCCAGACCTTGGGCAGCGCACCGATGGTCCCGGCACACGCGAACGCGGCCCATGCGGTGGGCGAGGCGATCCACTCCCCCACCCCGCCGGTGCCCTCGAGCAGGAGGGCCGCCGTCCCCGAAACCGCGAGCCCGCCGAGGAGGACGACCGTGGTGGCCTGGACACCGGGGACGTCGTCGAACCCTCCCCGGATGGCCACCAGGTAGATCGCCTGGCACAGCGCGGCCGTGCCGGCCAGCGCGACACCCGCCGGCGTGACATGGGCACCCGGGTCCAGCTGGCTGCCCAGCACGAGCGCGAGGCCACCGCAGGCGATGGCGAGCGCGACGACGCGCACGGGGGTCAGCCGTTCGCGGCCAAGGGCCGCGGACAGCACCGCCACGAAGACCGGGTACAGGTAGTAGACGGCCATCACGAGCCCGACCGCCATCGCCCCGAAGGCGAAGAACAGGACCAGGTTCGTCAGCCCGTTGATGACCGCGGCCGCCGCGAGGGTGGTCCGCTGCCGCCGCGGGAGGTGGCCGAGGCTGACCGACCGCTGGCGGTGGGCCAGCAGCAGGGAACCCAGGATCGCCGCGCCGATCCCGGCCCGGAGCGCGCTGAAGGTCGCGGGCCCGACACCCTCGCCGTAGGCCACGGCGGCCACGGGGCCCAGCGTCCCGAGGGCCGCCGCGGCAGCCAGCACCTTGAGGAGTCCGCCGGAGCCGTGTCGTGCGTTCGTGCCCGGGTGTGGTGCCATCGATCCCTCGGTCGTCAGCCCTTCGGCAGGAAAAAAGCCGCTTGCAATGCCCAGCGGCAGGCGTCTACTATCCTCGATTATCGATGATCTCGGTTGCGCCCAGGTTTCGTCCCGGTACCGGGGATCTCATCGATGAGCATTCATCCAGCCTTGAACACACCCACACCCTTGCACGAGGGCGGGCGATGACCAGAGGGACGCGCTTGGCGAACATCGGATCCTTGGCGAACATCGGATCCAGGCGGTCGCGCACCGCCGCGCGTGGCGGTCAGGTCCCGGGCCGTCCGACGGGCACCGGCTGATGGACTTCGTCGTCCAGTCCATCGTCATCGGCCTGACCGAGAACGCGCCCCTGGTCCTGGCCGCGATCGGCTTCGCCCTGCTGTACAAGCTCACCGGCCTCATCAACGTGGCGTATTCGGAGACCATCACGCTCGGCGCCTACTTCGGGATGTGGCTCAACACGACGTACGGCCTCGACTTTTACACGGTCCTGCTCCCCGCCGGGCTGCTGGCGGGCGGCGTCAGCCTCGTCACCTACCTCGCCCTCTTCCGCCCGGCCAAACGTCGCCACGTCGGCGGGCTGGAGATGATCATCATCTCCTTCGGGCTGTCGATCTTCCTGCGCCACGCCCTGCAGTTCGTCTTCGGCTACCCGGAGCGGTTCTACGACGTCCCGCCGCCCGACACGATCATGCTGCTCGGCGTCGGGGTGACGTCCTTCCGCCTGCTCGCGCTCGCGAGCGTGGCCGTGATCTCCGTGCTGCTATGGCTGTTCATCCAGCGCACGAGCTACGGCCTCAAGATGCGGGCCCTGGCCAGCGACGAGGGCCTGGCGAAGGTGAGCGGGATCCGGCCGCTCGCCGTCACGATGCTCGTCTGGTTCATCGCCGGCGTCGCCGGCGGGTTGGCCGGCGCGTTCTACGGGGTCGGGTCGTCCGTCTCGCCGCTGCTCGGCTGGCGCCAGTTTCTCCTCATCCTGATGGTGGCCCTCGTGGGCAGGAGCTGGGGGCTGGGCGGCGTCATCCTCGTCGGGATCGGCACGAGCATCGCGCTGGTCGCCATGGCGCTCCAGTTCGACCAGGTCCTGTATGCGCAGCTGGTGCTGATCGTCACCTTCATCGTCATCCTGAAGGTGCGCGGCTCGCGGCTCACCGAGACGGCAAAGGTGTAGTGCGATGACCTTCGACTGGCTCAACTCCTTCCTGATCACGGGTCTGTTCGAGGTCGTGATGGTGAGCGGCCTCGCGCTGCTGCTGCACCTCCAGCTGGGCCTCGCCCGGATCGCCAACTTCGGCATCGTCGGGTTCTGGGGCATCGGGATGTACGTCTTCGGTGTGCTGTACGTCAAGGTCGACTGGCCGTTCGGCGAGCCCTACCAGTTCCTCGTCTGTGCCGCGATCGCGACCATCGCCTCCGGCCTCGTCGGGCTCCTCGTCGGATGGCTGATCGCCGCCATGGACACGGACGGCGTGCTCGTCGTCACGCTCGGCTTCGCCACCGCCGTCCAGCTCCTGGCGACCACCCAGGACGACCTCACCGGTGGCGCGCGGGGCCTGGGCGGGCTCGGCTTCCCGTTCGACATCGGCAAGGTGAAGGACAACGAGCTGCTCTGGCTCGTGATCACGACGACCGTCGTCGCCGGGATCCTGTTCTACGTCTGGCGGGTCCACCGCTCGCCCTACGGGCGGCGCCTGATCGCCGTGGGCGCCAACGCACCGCTCGCCCGCAGCCTGGGGAAGTCGACGTTCCGGACCAAGCTCTGGCTGTTCGTCATCGCCTCTGCGGTGATGGGCCTCCTCGGGGCCATGAACGGGGTCATGGTGCGCTTCCTCGATGTCGGCAACCTCGGGATCGGCATCACCCTCGCCGCGATGGCGGGGCTGATCCTGGG
>JANNHX010000660.1:0-13910 GCA_031404615.1 Chloroflexota bacterium | reverse complement strand
CCCGTGACCTTCGCCAGTCTGGTCGCGGCCTTGAACGTCTCCGACTGGAACCATCCCATGGCCCGATCCATGTCCTCAACCCTGATGTGGAACAGGGCGGCGTTGGGGTTCTCGAGATCCCGATACGCCGGCCCGTCCTGGATCCCGTAGGTTGCCCGATTGCCCGCGTGGAGGTAGTGCTGCTCTTCCCAGGCGGCGAAGTCCTCGGTCTCGATCCGGATGAGGATGTCCTGCATGTCCGTGCCTCCGTGGGGGCTGATGCGCCCCGTCGCGGCGCACCATGACACGCTGATCTGTGACTTGTCAATATGTGAGCAATCACAGAGTATGCGTCGCCACGGGAGGGTCGCGGGCGGCCATGATCACCTCGATTCGCCTAGGCGAAGAACGCGGCGATCGCGGCGGTATCGTCCGAGAAGGCCCAGCGCTCGATGGCCCTGCCATCGCGGATGTGGAAGATCTCCGCGGTCCGGTACTCGAGGGTCCTGTCGCCACGGGTGGCGGTCGCGGTGCCGAGCGCGATCGCATGGTCGTCGTTGGCGATGACGTCGTGGACGTCGTACCTGATCGTCGAGTCGCGCGCGCCGTCCATCATGGCCGCGCGCAGCTCGTCCTTGCCGCGGCGCGGCTCGGCGCGGCCGATCTCGTGCCACACGATGTCATCGGCCATGAAGGCGTCCACGATCGCCATCTCCTGTTCGGCCTTCGCCATATCCTGCTCGGTCATCGCCTGCATCGCGCGGCGGACCAGGGCCACGTTCGGGTGCTCGGCCATCGTGGTCTTCCTCCAGTTCGGCGCCCACGGCGGGAACGACCGTGGTGCTGCCAGACCTGCAGCGTATCCCCGGGCACAAGCAGCAACCGCCACACCTTTCGCCCCTGATGGCCGGATCGTCATCAACCGCGGTGAACCCTGGGAGGGGCGTGCAGGCATCGCTCGGATGGCTGCAGGCTTCTACGCGGACGTTCCCGACCTGAGCCTGGTCTGCGACGGGCTGCGCATCGCCGGCGATCACGTCGTCGCGCGGTTGGTTCGATGCGGACGAGTACGCGCGACAGAGCGCTGGCGCCTGAAGGTCGAACCCGCTGAGTTCCTCGCTCACGCCGACGAAGGACGTGCTCGGGCCGGGGGCTGATCCCGGGCGCCGCTCCGGAGCGCGTTGCCGACATCCGTCGTTGCGTCTCACTCGTACCCGCCAGGATTCTCAGGCGGGTCAGCCTCTTGCCCGCCATCGGCGTTCGCCAGCACGGCGATCTAGCCGCGAACCTCGCCGTACGGCCTCGTGATGATCTCGAGGATGTGCCCGCTCGGGTCATCGAAGTAGACGCCCCGGCCGCCGTCGTGGGTGTTGATCTCGCCCGGCGTGTCGTGGCCAGGGTCGGCCCAGTACGGGAGGCCCTGCGCCTGGATTCGACCGAAGATCTCGTCGAACTCGTCCTCGCCCACGAGGAAGCAATAGTGCTGGGGCGCGATCTCGCCGTCGGCATCGAGGAAGTCGAGAGTTACCTGGTTTGCAACGCCGATCGCGAGGAACGGACCCCACGCGACCGGGCCCGGCAGCCCGAAGAGGCCCGCAAGGAAGTCCGAGGACTCGCGCTTGTCCCGCGAGTAGACGATCGTGTGGTTCAGCTCGATCGTCATGACTTCGTGACCGGCGGACGAGTCATGCATGGCCTCCTGCGTGCTGCACGGGCGCTGACTCTAGCGCTGCGCCGCCGCGACGCCAAGCCCGATCGGGCAGGCCACGCCGGTCGCCGTGTGGCAGTCGTAGCCGCCGGGATTCTTGGCCAGGTACTGCTGATGCTCGTCCTCGGCGAAGAAGAGCTCGGGCGCCTCGCGGATCTCGGTGGTGATCGCCGTGAAGCCGGCGCGTGTCAGCTCGGGCTGGTAGGCGTCGCGTGACGCCAGCGCGGCCGTGAGCTGCGCCTCACCGTGGGCGAAGATCGCCGAGCGGTACTGGGTGCCGGAGTCGTTGCCCTGGCGGAAGCCCTGGGTGGGGTCGTGGGACTCCCAGAAGACCTTGAGCAGCTGCTCGTAGGTCACCGCCGCAGGATCGAAGACGACGCGCACGACCTCCGCGTGAGCGGTCTGGCCGGTGCAGGTCTCGCGGTAGGTGGGGTTCGGGGTGCCGCCACCCTGATAGCCGACCGCCGTGACCCAGACGCCGGGGATGGACCAGAACGTCTTCTCGGCGCCCCAGAAGCAGCCCATGCCGACGTCGAGGGTTTCGAACCCGTCGGGGTACGGCGGGGTGAGCGCGTGGCCCAAGCGATAGTGCGGCGCGGGATCCACGATGGGCTCCGGGCGGCCGGGCAGGAGCTCGGTGGGGGAGGGCAAGGACGGCTGGCGGAAGAGGAACGGCATGGGACGCCTCCAGCGGGTTGTGTCGCCAGTCTATGCGCGATGTGTGACGGGGCGGTGACGGCCGCTGGTCCTGCGGGTGATCTGGCCACACAACGATGAGGTGCGTCGTATCTCGCGGGATCGGGCGGCAGTTGGCCAGATACCGATGGCGTGCGTGATCGCCATCACTGCGCACCCGGGTTCCCGGCCACGTACCGATAGGTTGCGTGCTCGGCCATTTGCACCTGGCCAGCCACGCGGGTCATCGGTGATGGGCCAGGTGGCGGCGAACGGGAGGCGAGTGCGACGCTTCCCATCCTGATCCCCGGCCCGGCCGAGCCTGGCCGAGGGTGGCACGGGCCGGGTTGGTACGCACCGCATCGGTAGGTGGCCAGGTGCCGCGACCGGCGAGTGCCGAGCCTGGCCGAGGGTGGCGACCGGCGAGTGCCGCGACTGGCGAGTGCCGCGACCGGCGAGTGCCGCGACCGGCCAGCCCCGCGGCCCGGGTCCCGCGGGGCAGGAGCCTCAGCCCGCCGTGCCCAGCTCCACCGCCGGCCGCTCGCGCTCGTCGTCCTCGGCCTTGAAGAACGGCGCCGGCTGCCAGCCGAACATCGACGCCAGCAGGTTTGCCGGCAGCTGCTGGATCCGGGTGTTGAACCGGAAGACCTGGTCGTTGTACAGCTCGCGTCGGTCGGCGATGACGTCCTCGAGCCGTGCGATCTCCGCCTGGAGCGACGCGACGTTCTCGGCGGACTTGAGCTCCGGGTAGTTCTCGACGACCGCGAACAGGTGGCGCACGGCCTCGGTCGTGGCCTCGGAGGTGGCGGCCTGCGCCGGGATCGGGTCGGACGCGTGGTAGGCGGCGCGGGCCGCCGTGACCTCCTCGAGCACGTCGCGCTCGAACGCCATCACGCCGCGCACGGCGGAGACGAGGTTGGGCAGGACGTCGTGGCGCTGGCGGAGCGCGACGTCGATGTTGGCCCACGCCTTCGCGATGCGGTTGCGCAGGGCGACGACCGCGTTGTACGTGGTCACGACGAGGAACAGCAGCACCAGGCCCAGGACGGCGACCGCGAACAGCGCGGCGGCGATGGCGGGGGTCACGCGGACAGGCCTCCAAGCACGATGGCGGCGACGATAGCGGACCCGACGGCGAGCGCGGCGCCGAGGAGGCCGACCATGAACCGGCCCTGCTCGCGGGCAACGACGACCTCGGGCGCACCCTCGGCGATGAGCAGCGGCGACCCCTCGGCAGCCGCGAGGACGAGCGTGTCGGGAGCGATGTCGAACCGGGCGGCGGCCTGGTGCGCCAGCTCCTCGGGTGCGATGGCTGGCCGGTCCGCCTCGGGGTCCAGCTCCGGCTCGCGCACGGGCCGCCCGATGCCGAACCCCGGGATCGCGGCGTTGCCCCAGGCCTCCTCGGGCGTCAGGAGCGTGCCGGCGGCCCGGGCCTCGGCGACCTCGGCGGCGACGAGCGGGTCGTCGAGGCCCACGAGCGGGTCCGTGGCGCGGTCCATCCGGTCTGCCCCGAACGGGTCGGGCAGGTGCCCGAACGGCAGCGCCGTGCCGACGATCGTGACCACGTCGCCGACCTCGAGCCGGGCCTCCTCGTAGTCCCGCCCGACCCCGCCGCCGAACGGCGACCCGCTGCCGTCCACCGCGGGTTCCAGCTGGTCGTCGGGCATCCGGACGGTGAGCAGCGCGGCGATCGCGGCCTCGCGGGCGATCGCCGGATCGCCGTCGGCCCCGAGCCCCGGGCCATACGCGGAGCCGCTGCGCAGGTTGAGGCCTGCTGGCGCGTCGCCCATGAAGCTGGTGCGGGCGTCGAAGCGCAGCCCGGCCCCGATCCGGGCACCCTTGGGGAACACGCGGATGACGCCCTCGGCATCGCGGATCCGGAAGCCGACCGCGCGCTCCTCGGCGAAGATCTCGCGGTCGTTGTCGCCGGTGGTCCTGACCCGGGCCTCGTACCAGACGCAGGGCTTGCCCTGGAGCGGCGAGACGAGGGTCACCTCGCCGGGCTCGATGACCCCGGACACCCGGACCTCGCCGGCGGCGAGGCTGGCGATGCTCGAGGTGGCGGTGTCGCCGACGGCGACCGCGGTCCGATACCCGCCGAACCCGCGCGACAGGACGAAGAGGCCCGCCGCCACGCCGAACAGGCACAGCGGGAGCAGGACGGCGAAGTCGTCCATCAGCCGGCGCCCCCCGGTCCTGGGCTCAGGTGTTCCGGCCGCGCATGAGCGCGCCAGCGATCAGCGTCCCGCCCAGCACCATGATGGCGACCGGCCACAGCAGGTCCCAATTGATGTTGATGTCGACGAACTGGTCGACCAGGAACCACACCCCGACAACGACGAGCACGACGCCGGCCACCATGCCGGCGTTGCCGGGCTTCGGAGCCGTCCAGGGCGCCTGCGTCGGGGTCGTGTTGGAGCCCCAGCCGGGCGTCGGGCCCGGGTTCGCGCCCGCGGCACCAGCCGGGTTCGTGCCCCAGGAAGGCACGCCGCCCGCGGCGTCGGACGGGTTCGCGCCCGCGTCGGCACCGGTACCGGGTGTCGCGGGGTCACCCCACGCGGGTGCCGCGGGCTGTCCCCAACCACCGGACGGCGGTCCCCAACCACCCTGCGGCGCCTGTCCCCAGCCACCGGACGGTCCGCCCCAGCCGGCGTCGCGCGGCCGCGGGATCCAGCCGGGCGGCGGCAGCGGCACGACGATCATCATCACGATGTAGACGAGCACGAACGCGCCGCCGGTAAAGATCGCCAGCAGGACCCAGGCGATGCGGACGAGCGACGGGTCGATGGAGAGCCACGCCGCGAGGCCGCCCGCGACGCCGGCGATCGCCCGGTCGGTGGGGTGGCGGTAGAGCCGTTCAGTCACAACCGTCCTCCGGGTCGAGGGTGATGCTGCCGAGGTTGGCGCTCACGGCAAGGTCGATGCGGGTCTCGGCGAGGCCGTAGCCCGGCGTCGACCACGTGTCGCCGTTGCGCACGAGGCCGCGCTCGCCGAAGTTGACCGAGCCCAGGGACTCGTCGCTGTGGAAGCGGAGGTCGACCCCGGCGGGCGCGCAGATCGATGCGGAGCCCGCGTTGACCGAGATCTCGCCGTTGAGCACGTCTCCCGGGACCGGCAGCAGCAGCACGAGCGAGCCCGCGTTGACGGATGCCGAGAGGTTCGCGGTCCCGCGGGTCCCGGACAGGTCGATCCGCGCCTCGCCCGCGTTGATCGACGCGTCGACGGTCGGCACAGTCATCCCGGCAAGGTCGATCCCGGCCGAGCCGGCGTTCACCGAGAGCTCGAGGTGAACGGAGCCCGCGCGCGGAAGGGTCACCCGCCAGGACGATGCATCGCTCGCGATCCCGACTCCGGTGCGCTCAGGCGAGACCACCGTGAGCCCTCCTCCATCGCGCCGGATCTCCGGTGGCCGCCCGTCGTCCGAGGTCCCCGCCACGGTCCAGCCGGTGGCGTCCGTCGGGGTCGCCTCCACCCTTCCGCAGCTCATCTCGAGCCGCACCCCTGCGGCACCGGCGAACGACCCGCGCTGCTCGGCGAAGGGCGTCCCCTCGTTGCCGGCCCCGAACCCGCACGTCGTCACGCCGACGCCCGGGTTGAAGCCCGTGGCGATCAGCGCCCCACCCATCAGCCCGAAGGTCACCGCCACGACCAGCCCGCCGACGACCGCCAGCTTCGTTCGCGACAGGATGAGCCCCAGGCCGATCCCGACCAGGATCAGCGGCCAGAGCTCCCACGCCCGCCGGACGACGGCCGGGTCCAGCAGCCCCTCGCGTACCGCGAGCGGGACCGCGCCCAGCGTGATGAAGAAGACGCCCCATCCCAGGAGCCCGCGATTGATGCGCATCGTTAGTCATCCTCCACGGCCTCATCAGGCCGCTTCCCATCATCGTCCGTCCCGGTGACGACGAACAGGACAAGTGTCAGGTTCCGTCACGCCCGGCGGCCCATTGGCGCACGTCCATCGGCAGGGCTCCGGGGGCCGCCCGGCGCCGGGCCACCGCCATCGAGCGCCGGGCCACCGCCATCGAGCCCCTATCCGATAGCCTGAACCCTGCGAGCCCGGACCCGCGCCCAGCGGCCGGCAGCTCCGGGAGGCCACGGTCCTTGGGACGCTGCCGCTTCGATGCCGTCCTGTTCGACATGGATGGCGTCCTCGTTGACAGCGAGCCGTGGTGGTACGACGTCCGCATCGCGTTCGCGACGGGTCTCGGGCTCACGTGGACGCAGGAGGACCAGGCCGCATGCATGGGCGGCAACTCCCGAGAGTGGGCCGGGATCATGCAGGACCGCCTCGGCGTCGCCGGGATGGACGTCGACGCGATCCAGGACGCGGTCGTCGCCGGCGTGGTCGGCTGCTACCGCGCGAACCCCGCGCCCATCATCGGCCACGCCCCCGCACATGTGCGCCGGATCGCCGCCTCGCGGCCCGTGGCCATCGCCAGCTCCTCGCACCGCGACGTGATCAACGCCGCGATGGACGCCCTCGGGCTGCGCGACGTCCTGGGCGCCATCGTCTCGTCCGATGAGGTCCCGCTGGGCAAGCCCGAGCCGCACGTCTACCTGCTGGCGGCCTCGCGCCTGGGCGTCACGCCCGACCGGTGCCTCGTCGTCGAGGACTCGCTCAACGGCGTGTTGGCAGGGAAGGCCGCGGGGATGACCGTCGCCCTCGTGCCCAATGCGAGCGTCCCGCCCGGTGGCAACGCGCGAGCGCTCGCCGACGCCATCGTGCCGAGCCTTGCCGACCTCGACCCCGACGCCCTCCTTGGCTGACGGGCATCTCCCGGGCAGACCGCCCCCCCCGTGTGACGGGTTGCCGCGCATACTCCATGGCGTGACCGAGCCCACCGTCACCGGCCCCATCCACCGGCCCGCCCGCGTCCGGTTCGCCCGCGGGTTCTGCGCCACCGCTATTCGCGCCCTGTTCCGACTGCGGATCGAGGGCCGCGAGCACCTCGCGAAGGGCCCCGCCATCTACTGCTTCAACCACCTCAACTGGACCGACCCCATCGTCCTGATTGCCGCCTTGCCGGGCGTCCCCAAGTACGCGCTGTTCGGGCCCAGGGAGGCCGACATGACGAAGGGGGCGCGGAACCGGCTGATCAGCTGGGTCGGGTTCGGGATCCCGTTCCAGCCGGCGAAGACCGACCTGCTCGAGATGACCCGCCGGACCTGCCGCGTGATCGAGGACGGCTGGATCGTCGTGATCTCAGGGGAGGGGAGGATCCACCGCGGCGAGCGGGAGCTGATGCCGCTCGCCGACGGCCCCGCGTACTTCTCGCTCCGCGCCCACGTCCCGATCGTCCCTGTGGCGATCAACGGCACGAGCTGGCTCGGGTTCCGGCGGATCATCCGCGTGCGAGTGGGCGAGTCGCTCACCGGGGAGGGTCGCCCCACGAAGGAGGCGGTCGCGACGCTCACGGGCCGCACGGCGGACGCGCTGCGGGCACTCGTCGCGGACTTCCCGGACCCGGCCGAGCCCGGCCGGTTCGGGCGCTGGCTCACGGAGCTGTTCAACGACTGGCCGGAGGGCGCCCGGCCCGCGCTGGGCGAAGGGGACGCGGCGATCCTGGCCCGGGCGGGCGCGGGCGCGGGCGCGCAGCCGGGCGCGGACCGGGGCGCGGAGCCGGGCTGACCTCCGGGCGACCCCGGGTTGTGGCATCCTGCTTCCTGACCATCGCACGTCTTGGAGAACCCGTGGGAGCCACCGGCCTCTCAGCCGACACCACCGAGTACCGCGCCCGTCTGGCCGAACAGAGCGATGCCCAGATCGACACCTGGGCCGCCGAGATGATGCGTGACGTCGCCATCCGACGCGGCGTGGTCCGCGTCGTGGAGGACTTCCGTCGCTCGGTCAAGCTCACCGAGCAGGAATTCGAACGGGTGTTCGCATCCGGTGGCGGACCGCCCGCCACCGTTGGGCACGACGCTCAGGGCCGCCTCATGGTCCCCGCCGTCGCCCTGTGGGCCCTGGTGCCCGGGATCCGATCGCAGGTCGCGGACGGCCGCGATCGGCTGATCGAGTACCTGGTCGCCAACTTCGACGAGCTCGTCTACGCCTGACGACGGCTCGGCGCCGGCGCCCGCCACCGGGCCTGCGCCGGTGTCACCCGCGATGGACACGCCCGCCGCGCCGGCCGGCCCAACCCTTGCCCGCCTCGTCGCGGCCTCGCGCCTCGTCCACCCGTTCCCGTCTGCGCTCGACGGAGCGATCGTTGTCCTGATCGCTCTGGTGGCCGGGGGAGGGGTGCTGCGCGTGGTCGTGCTGGGGCTGTCGATGACCTGCCTCCAGTTCGCGATCGGGACGGTCAATGACCTCGTCGATGCCCCTACGGACGCCGGCCGGAAGCCCGGCAAGCCCATCCCCGGGGGCCTCGTCACGGTCCGCCAGGCTCGGCTTGTTGCGGGGGTCTCGGCCGGTCTCGGGCTGCTCCTGTCCCTCGTGGGCGGCCCGTGGCTGCTGGTCCTGGCGGTCGTCGGGCTCGTCATCGGCATCGGCTACGACCTGTGGGCGAAGGGCACGAGCCTGTCCTGGCTCCCGCTGGCCGTCGGGATCCCGCTGCTGCCGCTGTTCGGGTGGTTCGGGGCGACGGGCTCCGTGCCGGGTCTGTTCCTCGTCCTCATCCCAGCGGCCGCCAACGCCGGGACCGCCCTCGCCATCGCCAACGCGATCGTCGACATGGAGCGGGACCGGGACGCCGGGGACCGCTCGATCGCGCTCGCGCTGGGTCCCGAGCGCGCCTCGCGGCTCGTCCTGGCCCTCCACGGGGTCGTCGCGGTGCTCGCCGTGGCCACGTGTGCCGTCGTCGGCGCACCGATCGGCTGGGTCATCGCGGTCCTCGGCGCCACCGTGGCGCCGCTCGGCGGGGCTGTGCTGGGCATGCTCGCCGCGAATCGGCCCGGCCCCGGGCTGCGGGAGCTTGCCTGGGAGATCCAGGCTGTGGGGACGGGGCTCCTCGCCGTGGCCTGGCTTGGGGCGCTGAGCGCCTCCGCGGGCGTCACCGGGGCCTGATCGCACGCTCGGGGGTCCCGAGCATGTGGTGCATCCGTGAAACCCCAAAGGTCCCACGCGCCTCAGAACGAGGGTACGCCTAACGCCCGGGGGCACCAGTTCGTTATCCTAGGCGTCAGCCCGCACTGAAAAGGGGACACGCGTCCATGTCCAACCTGCTTCGCCGCTTCCGCGGCCTCGCCATCGCTCTCGCCGTCCTGGCCATCTCCGCCGGCGCGGTGTTCGCCGCGGCGCCCCGCTTCTCGCCGACATCCTCAACACCGTCGGCCGAGCAGCCCACCGCCTCTCCGGCTCCGACGGCCTCGCCCGAGGACAATGACGAGGACGAGGATGGGGAGAAGGGGACCCCGGAGCCGACCGAGGCGCCTGAGGCCACCGACGCGACCGAGGCGCCCGAGGCGACCGGCTCGCCCGAGGCCGACAACCACGGCGCCCTCGTCTCGGCCGCGGCCAGGATGACGACGCCCGAGGGCTTCGCCAACCACGGCGCGTTCGTCTCCTGCGTCGCCCACATGGACGGCACCCCGTCCACCCTCGACCTGGCCACGGTGACTGCGGAGACCTGCAGGGCCGCCGACGACGCCCGCGCCGCCGAGAAGGCCCAGCGCAAGGCCGACAAGGCCGCCGAGAAGGCCGCCGCCGGCAAGGCGAAGGCCGAGGCGGCCAAGGCCAAGGGCAAGGCCAACCGCGGCACCCACGGAGGCCGCAACTAGACAAGCCCAGCACCGCCTTCCGCCCAGTAAGGCGGCAGCAATCATGAAGCCGGCGCCATCATGGCGCCGGCTTCGTCTATGTCCGGGGGAGCGCGGAGAGCCTAGCGGTCCGTGTCCCCGGTCTTGACGACGGCGATCGCGTTCTCCAAGCGGAGCTTGGCGATCGTGAGGTACTTGGCCAGATTGGCCCGGTCCGTCCCGCCGATCGCCGAGAGGACCTCGGGGTTACGGATGACGTCGAGCATCTCCTCGACCGCATCGTTGAGCTGCTGCTTGGCCGCCACCAGGGTGTCGTCCCGGACCGGTTGCGCCGTTCCATGGTGACTGGTCCAGTCCTCGGCCTCGACCTCGGGCGCGGCGGTCGTCGCCGTGGCCCGGGCCTCCGATTCGTCGGCGGGGTCCACATTGGCAGCGGGCCGGGCGCTCCGACCCTCGATCCGCTCCCGGAGCTTGACCAGGGAGAGCTCGTTGCGGGCGACCTGCTCGGCCAGCCTCCTTCGCTTCTTCGGGTCGGAGACCTTCATCAGCTCGTAGGCGTGGGACAGGGTGTCCTTGCGCAAAGACACGAGCTCGCGCACCTCGGGGGGCGCGTCCGCGAGGCGGAGGCGGTTCTCGAGGTAGCCCTTGTCCTTGCCCAGCTTCTCGGCAAGCTTGCGGATGGAGTACCCGTGCTCGCGGATCATCCGGTCGTACATCGCCGCCTCGTCGAGGACGGAGATGTCCTCGCGCTGGAGGTTCTCGATGATCGAGATCTCCATGGCGGTGTCGTCGTCGATGTCCTCGACCAGGGCGGGGATCGTCGCCATTCCCGCGAGCTTCGACGCGCGCCAGCGACGCTCGCCGGCGACCAGCTGGAAGTGGTTCTCGCCGACGGGTCGGACGAGGATGGGTTGGAGCACGCCGTGCTCGCGGATGCTGGATGCGAGCTCCTCGAGGGTCTCCGGGTCGAATGCGAGCCGCGGGTTGCGCGGGTTGGATTCGATGCGGTCGACGGGGACGACCTTGACGCCGGTTGAGCGATGCGTTGTGTCCGGCGAGAGGAGGCTGACGATCGCCGGCGGAAGCTCACGCTCCTCGGAGAGTCGACGTGCGGCGGCGGCGCGGAAGTCAGGCCTGGCCAAGTTCGATCACCTCCCGGGCGAGCTCGCGGTATGTGCGAGCGGCCTCGGATCCGCTCGCGTACGACGTGATCGGCCGCCCGACGAGGGGAGCTTCGCCGAGCTTCACGGTGTTGCGGATGATGGTGTGGAACACGTGGTGGTCGCCGACGACACGCAGCTCGTCGAGCATGTCCTTCGCGAGGTTCGTGCGCGCGTCGTAGAAGGTCGGCAGCAGGCCCAGGACCTTGAGGTCCCGGTTGAGCTTGAGCCGGATCGCGTTGATGACCTTCACGAGGTTGTTGAGGCCCTTCATCGCGTAGAACTGCGTCTGCACCGGGATGATGACCTCGTCCGCGGCGACGAGGCCGTTCACCGTGAGAAGCCCGAGGTTGGGCGGACAGTCGATGAGAACGTAGTCGTAGATGTCGATCGTCTCGCGCATCGCCTCGCGGAGGATGGTCTCGCGTCCCAGGGCCGTGAACAGCTCACCCTCGGTGCTCGCGAGGTCGATGTGCGCGGGCGCAACGTCGATGCCCGCGGTCTCGGTCGCCAGGATCGCCTCGGCGAGGGTGGACCGTCCGTCGGCGAGGACGTCGGCCATCGAGCGCTCCACGAGGTTGAGGTTGATGCCCACGCCGGCCGTCAGGTTCGCCTGCGGATCCATGTCGATGAGGAGGACGCGGAGCCCTACCTCTGCGAGAGCGCCCGCGAGGTTGATCGCGGTTGTCGTCTTGCCGACGCCACCCTTCTGGTTGGCGATCGCGATCACGTGCGTCAAGGGCAGCACCTCGGATGAGCAGATCGGCCGCGCGGCCGGAGACGGCGGAAGTAGGCGAATGCTACCGCGCTGGGCGATGTGACGGAGCGGGTTGTCCACACGCGCGCGGAGTTGTGCACCGTTCTGTGGATATCATCGCGGTTCCATGGGCGAATCCCGCGAATCGTTGACGCGATTGCAACGCGGCGTTGATGTGCAGGTGGCGATCGGTCTGTGTCGGCTGGCGAGGGCGGAGGCGGCAACGCGGATCCGCCCGCCCCGCGCTCCGCAGGGTGACGACGCGCCTATGATGGCGGCGTCCCGTGACGTCTTTGCACAAAGACGTTCCACCTGCGACCCGGAGGGAGCCCTGGACGTGTCGAAGAACGCGGAACGGATCGCGCGCCTCGAGCGAATGCGCGCCGAGGCCCGGCAGGGCGGGGGGCCGGTACGGGTCGAGCGCCAGCACGCATGGGGCAAGCTGACCGCGCGCGAGCGCCTCGACCTGCTGTTGGACCCCGCGTCGTTCGTCGAGCTGGACGCATTCGTCACGCACCGTGAGACGTCGTTCGGGCTGGACCGCCAGCACTTCCTCGGCGACGGCGTCGTCACGGGACACGGCACCATCGACGGCCGGCTTGTCTTCGTCTTCTCGCAGGACTTCACGGTCTTCGGCGGCTCGCTGTCCGAGGCGTACGCCGAGAAGATCTGCAAGGTCATGGATCTCGCGATGAAGGTCGGGGCGCCGGTCATCGGGCTCAACGATTCCGGCGGGGCGAGGATCCAGGAGGGCGTCGCGTCGCTGGGCGGGTACGCGGAGATCTTCCTGCGCAACGTCATGGCGTCGGGCGTCGTGCCGCAGATCTCGGTCATCCTCGGGCCATGCGCCGGCGGCGCCGTGTACTCGCCGGCGATGACGGACTTCACCGTCATGGTCGAGGGGACGAGCTACATGTTCGTCACCGGGCCCAACGTCGTGAAGGCCGTGACCCACGAGGAGGTTGACGCGGAGTCGCTCGGTGGCGCCGGCGTCCACACCGGGCGCAGCGGTGTCGCGCATCTCGCTGCGCGTGACGAAGCCGAGGCGATGGACCACGTCCGACGGCTTCTCGCGCACCTGCCGCAGAACAACCTGGCGGACGCGCCGCTCGTCGCGACCAGCGACCCGTCGGACCGCATGGACCCCGGGCTCGACGACGTCGTGCCCGACGAGCCGCAGAAGCCGTACGACATGCATGACGTCCTGCGCCGCGTCGTGGACGACGGCGAGTTCTTCGAGCTGCAGCCCGCCTGGGCTGGGAACATCCTGATCGGTTATGCACGGCTCGGCGGGCGGCCGGTCGGGATCGTCGCGCAGCAGCCCTCGGTCCTCGCGGGCGCGCTCGACATCGACGCCTCGGTGAAGGCCGCGCGGTTCGTGCGCACATGCGACGCCTTCAACATCCCCATCGTCACCTTCGTGGACGTGCCCGGCTTCCTGCCCGGTGTCGCGCAGGAGCACGGCGGGATCATCAAGCACGGTGCGAAGCTGCTCTACGCGTATTGCGAGGCGACGGTGCCGAAGGTGACCGTCATCACGCGCAAGGCCTACGGCGGTGCCTACGACGTCATGAGCAGCAAGCACATCCGCGGCGACATGAACTTCGCGTGGCCGACCGCCGAGATCGCGGTCATGGGCGCGGAAGGCGCGGTCAACATCATCTTCAAGGACGCGATCGCCGGGGCCGAGGATCCGATGGGGGAGCGCAGGCGCCTCGTCGCCGAGTACGAGGCGGAGTTCTCCAACCCGTACGTTGCGGCGTCGCGCGGCTACATCGACGAGGTCATCCGCCCCGAGGCGACGCGCGAGAAGCTGATCCGTTCGCTCGAGCTGCTCAAGGACAAGCGGCAGGAGAACCTGCCGCGCAAGCACGGGAACATCCCGCTGTAAAAGGGAGCGCAGTTGATGCTGCGGTCGCCCGAAGCTCCG
>JANNHX010000659.1:0-2129 GCA_031404615.1 Chloroflexota bacterium | reverse complement strand
GGTCAGCGCCGGGCCGGTTCCCTTGTACGGGATGTGGGTCATCTTTACGCCCGCCATACTCGCGAACAATTCCGCGGCGAGATGGATGCCGCTGCCGGCGCCGGCGGAGGCGTAGTTGAACTTGCCGTCGAGCTTCTTGATGTGTGCGATCAGTTCGGGAATCGACTTCGCGGGCACCGACGGATGCACCAGCACGATCATGGCGCTGGTGCCGATGAGGCCCACCGGCGCGAAATCCTTGCGTACATCGTAGCCGACGTTCGGCAGCAGCGTCGGATTGACCGCGAGCGAGCCGGTGCCGCCGATCACCAGCGTGTAGCCGTCGGGCGCGGCCTTCGCCACCTGGCGCGTCGCGAGCGCGCCGCCGGCGCCGGGCCGGTTGTCGATCACGACCTGCTGGCCGAGCGTCTTGCTCATCTTCTCGCCGACGATGCGCGCCATCACGTCGTTGCCGCCGCCGGCCGCGTAAGGCACGACCAGCGTGATCGGACGGCTGGGATAGTCTTGTGCTTGCGCGGCACCGCCGAGCGAGAGAGCAATGCCGGCGGCAAGCGCAGCGGCGAAACGTGCGATCATGGGTGCCGATCCTTTGTTAGCTCGTCATGCCCGCGCTTGTCGCGGGCATCCACGTCTTAGATCGCGGGACTGATCAAGACGTGGATGGCCGGGACAAGCCCGGCCATGACTGGAGAGAATGTCAATTGCCCACGATGCCGAGGTCCTTGACGATCGCCGACCACCGGGTCTCTTCGCTGTCGATGTCGGCGGCGTATTGCTGCGGTGTGATCGGCTCGGGCTCCGCGCCTTCGTGGCGGATGCGCTTGATCACCGCTTCGTCGGCGAGCGCCGCGTTGAGCGCCTTGTTGAGCCGGTCGACGATGGCGGCCGGCGTGCCGGCCGGCGCCGACAGGCCGTAGCGCAGCGAGATGTCGAAGCCCGGCAGTCCCTGTTCCGCCAGCGTGGCCACGTCCGGCAGCACGCCCGACCGCTTGGCGGTGGTGACCGCCAGTGCGCGGATGTGACCGCCCTCGATGGCGCCGCGCGACACCGGGATCGGATTGAAGCCGATCTTGACGTGGCCGGCGATCAGGTCGGTGGTCAGCGGGTTGGAGCCCTTGTAGGGGATCGCCATCAGCTTGACCTTGGCGGCGCGCGCGAACATTTCGGCGGCGAGATGATTGAACGTGCCGGCGCCCGGCGAACCGTACTGGAACGGCTCGCCGGCTTTCCGGATGTAGGCGATCAGCTCCTGGATGTTCTTGGCCGGAACGTCCTTGTTGGCGAGCACCAGGCTCGGCGATGCGGCGATCAGCCCGATCGGCGCAAAATCCTTGCGCACGTCGTAGCCGGCGTTTTTGTACATGCTGGGGCCGGTCGCGAATGTCGAGGTATAGCTGAGCAGGATGGTGTAGCCGTCCGGCGTCGAGCGCGCGACCTGCCGGGTCGCGACCGTGCCGCTGCCGCCGGCGGCGCGGTTCTCGATCACGACCTGCTGGCCGAGCGACTTGCTCATCCGCTCGCCGACGATCCGCGCCATGATGTCGTTGGTGCCGCCCGGCGGCAGCGGAACCACCAGCGTGATCGGACGGGTCGGATATTGCTGCGCGGACGCGGGTGCGAGCGCGGCGATGGCCGTCATGGCGACGATTGTTATCGTGGTGCATGCTTTCGACATGGGCATCTTCCCGTGACTTGATCTCAAATCAATTGGCTTTGAGTCCGATCGACCTGACCAGCTTCGACCAGATCGTTTCTTCGCGGTCGATGTCGGCCGCATACTCCTCGGGCGTCGAAGGCATCGCCTCGGCGCCCTCGGTTGCGAGCCGCTTGCGGACGGCCTCGGTCCCCAGCGCCACGCGCAATTCCTTGTTCAGCCGATCGATGATGGGCTGCGGTGTGCCGGCCGGCGCCGCGAGGCCGTAGAGCAATCCCGCTTCGTAGCCGGGCAGGCCGGTTTCGCCGACCGTCGGCACGTCGGGCAGCATGAACGAGCGCCGGGCGCTTGCCACCGCGAGCGCCCGCAGCTTGCCGGCCGCGACGCTGCCGTGGGCAACCGGAATGTTGGTGAACGATACTTTCACATGGCCGCCCAGCAGATCGTTCATGAGCGGGCCGGAGCCCTTGTACGG
>JANNHX010000658.1:0-6100 GCA_031404615.1 Chloroflexota bacterium | reverse complement strand
CACACTGGTTCGGCGTCCGTTCGTCCTCGCGACGCTCATCGCCCTCCTGCTGGGGCTTCTTGGGGGATCGGCGCCCGGTGTGCTCGCGAGGCAGCCCGTCGACACGCGGGTCGCGGGCATCAACGTGGACGCGACCACCATCCCGGAGCTCCAGCGCCTGATGAGCCGGCACCGCCTGACGTCGGTGCAGCTCGTGCAGTTCTACCTGCACCGGATCCAGAAGCTCGACCGCAAGCTCAACGCGGTGATCACGGTCGCGCCCAACGCGCTGTGGCAGGCGCGGGCCGCGGACCGGGCCCGGCGCCACGGCGACCGGCGCCCGCTGCTCGGGATCCCGGTCATCGTCAAGGACAACATCAATACCACCGGCATGCCGACGACGGCCGGCTCATGGGCGCTCAACGGCAGCCGGCCGCACGACGCGTTCATCGTGGAGCGGCTCCGTGCCGCGGGGGCCATCATCATCGCCAAGGCCAACCTCTCCGAGTGGGCGAACTTCCGCTCGGCACCCTCGTCGAGCGGGTGGAGCGGCATCGGCGGCCAGACCAACATGGCCTATGTCCTGGACCGCAACCCCTGCGGGTCCAGCTCCGGGACCGGGGTCGCCGTCTCGGCCGACCTCGCGACCGTCGGCGTCGGCACCGAGACCGACGGCTCAATCGTCTGCCCGTCGGGCGCCAACGGCATCGTGGGGATCAAGCCCACGGTCGGGCTGCTGAGTCGTGCCGGCATCGTCCCGATCTCGGCCGAGCAGGACACCGCCGGCCCCATGACCCGCAACGTGACCGATGCTGCCGTCGTGCTGGGCGCGATGACCGGCATCGACCCCGCCGACCCGGCGACAGCCGCGCAGGTGGGGCATGCGCGGACGAGCTACCGCTCCTTCCTCGACGCGGACGCGCTCGACGGTGCCCGCATCGGCGTATGGCGGACCGGCACCTACGACCCGGCGGTGAGCCCGGAGATCGACGCCATCATGAACGAGGCCGTCGCGGAGCTCGAGCGCCAGGGCGCGACCGTGATCGACCCCGTGGCCGTCCCGATCGAGGCCGCCTACGAACCCGAGTTTGCCGCGTTGCTGTGCGAGTTCAAGGACGACGTCGCGGGCTACCTCGGCACGTACACCCGGCCACGGTTCCCCAAGACGCTCCAGCACCTGATCGACTTCAACGCCGCCCACCCGGAGCTGGAAGGGCCCTGGAACTCGGACATCTTTGCGCTTGCCCAGGCCACCGGCGGTCGTGCGGACCCCGCGTGCACCGAGGCCCGGGAGACGGCGAACGCCGTTGCCCGCGCATCGATCGACGACACGCTCGCGGCCCACGACCTCGACGCGATCATCGCGCCGACGAACGGGCCAGCCTGGGTGACCGACCCCGTGAACGGCGACCTCGCCGGCGACTTCTCGACATTCGTCGGGTCGTCCAGTCCCTCGGCCATCGCCGGTTACCCGTCGATCACGGTCCCGGCGGCGTACGTCGGGCCGCTGCCCGTTGGTGTCACGTTCATTGGCGGCAGGTGGGACGAGCCCGGGCTCATCGGGCTCGCCTATGCATTCGAGCAGGGAACGCACGCCCGCGTCCCGCCGCGGTTCCTGCGCACGCTACCGCTCGCGGCGGCGCCCCGGCTGCGCGGGGAGGCGGCCCGGGGCCAGGGCCAGGGCCGGGAGCGGGCCGCCGCGCCGGCCGCGAACGGGCGGTGGGCGATGCCGGCGACGCGCTGAGCCGTCGACACAGCGAGGGCGCCGGCGACGAACGCCCCGCCGGCGACGAGGCGATTCCGCGGGTCAGGAACCGGGAACGAGCGCCCGGCTCTCCATCGGCCCGCGAAGCGCCTCGACCGCCGCGATGGCGACCTCGAGCTGGGCGGCCTCCTCGGCCGAGCCGAGCTCCAGCCGGCAGTAGGTGAACCGGTTCGGGATCACGCGCTCCATCATCGAGCCCAGCCAGCTCGTCAGGTCCGCGCGCGGCCCGGTCCGCCGGCGCGCGTCGGGCGCGATCGCGTGGACGAGGACGAGCCGCCGGCGGTTGCGCTCGAGCCACGGCCAGTACTGGAGGACGTTCTCGGCCGGGTGCGTGTGCTTGCGCTCGAGCTGGAGGGCGACCCAGGACTCCTCGCCGACGGATGCCATCGCTCCCTGCGAGCCACCCAGGTCGCCAACGGGCTCGGCCTCGAAGGCCACGCCGAGGACCCTTCCGAGCCGCCTGGTCGCCTGGCCCTCCGAAAGGCCGGCCCATGCCTGCTTCGCCACGTCGCTCCCTTGCTCCGGTGGTGCTCGCGATCGCCACCGACTCTACGTCGGCTCGCGCGAGTCGGCCAGATTCCGCCGGGGAGCTGCGTCATCCCCTGGGCATGAAGTCGATCGGCGTATCAGGCTATGCGCGGGCGCTACGACCCGGCGCGGGCGCTCGACCCGGCGCGGGCGCTACGACCCGATGGGCTGGATCGAGACCCAGCGGTGCTCCCACGCCATCCGGATGCCGGCGTAGTGCCAGGGCGTGAAGAACGACGCGAACTGCGACCGGGTCAGGCGCCGGTTCGGGCGCATGTCGTAGCCGTACGTTCGGCTCTGCAGGCCCCACAGCGGGCCGACGACCCGGACGCTCGTCACCGTGAACGCGGTCGTCCGCGCTGGATCCGCGGTCGCCGTGAACCCCACGAGGATCCACGCGTGGTTGCCGTGCGCGACCGTGATCCCGACGGGGAGGTTCGTCCGCCGCATGGCCGTAACGGCCGACTTCAGTGCCTGCCGGAAGCTGGTGCTGGTCACGAGCCGGTACCGGTCGTCCACGTAGCGGCGCAGCCCGGCCGTCCAGCCGGCCGGATCGACGCCGTCCTTTGCCGGGATCGCATACCGGTTGTGCGCGCGCATGTACGTGTAGTAGCGCTGCTGGCCGGCGCGGGTGTGATCGGCCTGGTGGCGGACGATGTTGCGCATGATCTGGACGTCGGCGGCCGTGCACCAGCGCCAGGTCTTCTGGGTCGTGAACGTGCCGGAGCGGTACAGGTCCATGCCGCCAGTCCAGGCGGGCAGCGCGGCGGCGGCCGATGACGGGGCGACGGCAACGCCGCCAAGGGCAAGGATCGCCGCGGCTGCTAGAGCCGCGATGGTTCGGGCGAGGCGCGACTGGACGGTCATCGCTCGATTGTGGACCTCGGTCGCAAGCGGTGTGGCGGGTGCTGACCCCGAAGGACTGAACGGTGGCTGGCGCTCGCAACGATCTCGGCGGTCAGACCGCCATGACCCGAACCCGAGCGCCCGCCCCCGAGGCGTCGATCAGGCGGCCAATGTCATCCGGGTCCGAGGTCATCACCAGCGTCGGCGGCGAGGCGACGGCCTCCGTGACGACGATCGCGTCCACGACGTCGCGCACGCCGGACATCGACCGCAGCTTGCCCGCCCGCCGGGCCCGGTCGGCCGTCGTGGGCAGGACGGTGTTCACCGCGTTCACGACGCGGTCGCTGTGGGCGTGGTCGCGCCGGCCCGTATGCACCTCGACCAGCACGGGTGCCGCGATCGCGACCGTCCAGCCATCGCGCCGTGCGCGTTCGACCACAGCCCGGGCGACCACAGCCCGGGCGACCAGGGTGGTCGACACCTTCGTCGCGCTCGTGGGAGGCATCCTCCTCGAAGTAGGATGAGCGCTGTCAAGGACGGCGAGCCCGTTCCGGACTGGTGCTTGCGGAGTGGCTCGTCCGACGGGGAATCGGGCTAGGATTCCTCGTCAGGATCCCGCAGACTCCGCAGAAGTCTGGCGTGTCTGTCCACCCGCCGGCGTTCGCGAGCGGAGCTGACATGGATAACCTCAACCTGGTGCCGAAGTCACCTCACCTCCGTGTTGCGATCGGGATCGCCGCAGTCGCAGCCATCCTCGCACTCGCGGGGAAGTTCCTTGGGGCCAGTGCAAAGGACATCCTGACCGTTGCTGCCGCGATCGGTGGCTTGAGTTGCATCGCCGTGGGCCTCGCTCTCAGCCAGGATGCGTTCAAGCTCCTGTATGACCGCGAGCGGAAGAGCCGCGTTCGGCGTCAGGCTATCGACGCTAACGGCGCCTCCGTGGAGGTAGAGGAGGACACCGGTGCGGCAGTCGAGAAGGTCTCCCAGGACCTCGCGGCTGCTGCGGCTGCGGCCGGGGTAACGGTGGATCTCAACACGCTTCTGCCGAGGCTCATAACCACAGCCGCCGGCTTGTCTGTAGCGCTCGTCCTCCTTGGGACCCTGCTTCTTGGAGCCGCAACGTTCGGTACACCGGCGCCATCTGCGGCGCCATCTCCGAGTAGTTCGACAGCACCAGGTGGATCGTCCGCGCCGTCCGAATCAACTGCGCCGTCCCCCTCCTGACTCCGAGGATCCGCCTGGCCGCCAACACGGTGCCGCCGGGTTCGGACTGTCCGAGAGGTCAGGCGTCCAGGAACGCGATCGCGGCCTCCGCGAGCAGCGGCGAGCTGCAGATCGAGTAGTGCGTGAGCCCGGGCAGGATCGCAAGCGCGTGTCCGCCCGCGGGTGGCCCTCGCCCATCCAGCCGCCGTCGCGCCGGCCGCCGCCCAGGAGCTCGAACGCCTCTGCGGCGTAGCTCGGCGGGAACATGTCCGCATCGGCCGCGACGGCCTTGAGGGTGATCGGCCGGTCGACGTCCGCCGTGCGCCCGTGCCCTTGGGCGGGTGGTCCGGTCGGCGGTCATGGGTTCCTCGGTCGCTCGGAGTGGAACGACGGGAGCGGGCAATCCTACGGGGCAATCGTGCTCGAGAAGGGGTCGATGATCGGAACGCCGACGCGCCAGGCGGCCTGCGCCGCGCCCTCGAGGCGTGCTCGGACCTCGCCGGGCACATCCGGCGCCGTGCCGTCCTCGAAGCTCACCAGGCACTTGAGGAAGAGCCCTGCCGGGAAGATGAAGCTCGGAGCGAAGACCGTCGTCGCATAGCCCATGATGTCGGCGAGGTCCTGACCGGCCTGGAGGAGCCCGTCGATGTCGACGTAGTCCCTCCACTCGGCCCGATCGAGCAGGGCCTTCGCCCTGGTGCCCGCAAGGTCGAAGACCGACGCGACCACGACCCCGTTGTCGAGCGCCATCGAGGGCTCGGCCACGCACTGGATGTCGAGCCCGCCGAAGAACGAGACCCGCACCTCTGACGGCGTCAGGATGGTCAGCGTGTTCTCGTGCGAGTCGAGGATCTCGACGCGACCCAGCCAGGAGAGGCCGGCGAGCAGCTCCCCTGGGTGGAACGCGCTCGCGGAGAAGAAGTCGAAGTCGACCGATTGCCGATGTCCGAGCCGAAGGGCCAGGGCCGTCCCGCCGTAGAGCACGAAGTCCTCGGGGATGTCGCCGAGGAGGCTCCAGAGGTCGCGCTGTGCGGGTGGCAGGATGTTGAGCCCGGGCGTGACGGCCGGTAGATGGGCGAACCGGCGCTGCCGAGCCTGGGTGCTCATAGGACACGCCTCGCGGGGGCCGGGGTCGAGCGATCCAGGCCGAGCGCCAGCAGCCAGAAGTTCCAGGCTCGCCGGTCGAAGATGCCCGCCGGGGCCTCCAGGACCGCCCGGCAGAGGGCTGATGGCCCGTAGTAGCGCTCGACCTCGGCCACCTCGTCGAGCGTTCCCCTGGCCAGGACGTTGGCGACGAAGATGAGGGGGCGCGTCAGCGTCCGCTCGGGTTCCTGCCACCAGGCGGCGCGCCGGGCGATCACCAGCATCCGCTCGCGGGATGGCTTCTCGGCGGCATGCTCCGCGTAGGCCGCCACCTCGTCGCGCGGCCAGATCCTGCCACTCGAGAGCGTGCTGACGGGGCGGGGGAAGTCTCGGCGCGTCGACCAGTCGCGGACGAAGTTGGGCGGCCGCACGCCCAGCATCGCCGCCGCCTCCTTCGTGCCGACGACGCCGGAGACGACGCGCGAGAGCCCGCCGTCGTCAGCCTGGATCGCGATGAGGCGGCCATCGGGCGCCTCGACAATCCACCCGATCCCGGTTACGTGGCGCTTGTGGACCCTGCTCGGCATGGCACGATGATAACGGTCTTATCAGTCGTGGCAAGCGCCTCCTCGGTCAGCCCCCCGCGGCCAGGCTCGCCCGCAGCTCTGCGACCGCCGCGTCGATCTCGCGGCCCTT
>JANNHX010000657.1:0-14500 GCA_031404615.1 Chloroflexota bacterium | reverse complement strand
GGCCAGCGCGCGGTCCGCATCGCCCAGCGCAGCCTCGAGCTCCAGGTCCCGCTCCGGGACCGGCTCAGCGAGGATCCGCCGGTTGGTGGCCAGGTCCGCCTCGGCCGTCGTCCGCTCGCCCGCGATCCGCAGCCGGTCACGGGCGGCGCCGGCGATCTCGCCCGCTGCCCGCGCCTCGCGCAGGCCGAGCGCCGTCAGCTCGGTGCGCGCGCTCTCGTGCACGACCCGGCGCTCGCGCTCCAGCTCCGCGCGCGCCGCCATGGACGCGGCGATGTCGGACACCGAAGACTCCGCGACCTCGAGCACTTCGAGCGCCCGCTCGGTCTCGGTCCGCAGCGCTTCGCGGCGCCGCTCAGCCTCCGCAGCCCGCCCGGCGGCGTCGTGCCAGCGGCCCTGGGCGGCGGCGATCAGCGCGGCCGCCAGCTCCTCGCCCGCGGTCAGGCGCGTGGCCTGCTGCTCGGCGAGCTGGCCGAGGCGCCGGGCCTGCGGACGCAGCTCTGCGAGGATGTCCTCGACGCGCGAGAGGTTCGCCTCGGCCTCGAGGAGGTGGTCCTCCGCCTTGCGGCGGCGACGCTCGTGGCGGCGGACCCCGGCGACCTCCTCGAACAGCGGCCGGCGCTCCTCGGGGCGCAGCGCGAGGGCCTGGTCCACCATGCCCTGGCCGATGAACAGGAACGCGTTCTCGGCGAGGTTCGCGGAGTCCAGGAGATCCTGGAGGTCGCGCAGCCGGACGCGCTGCTTGTTGAGGAGATAGTCGTTCTCGCCCGAGCGGTACAGGCGACGGCCCAGCTCCACCACGCTGTACTCAACCGGCAGCAGCCCGTCCGCGTTGTCGATGACGAGCGTGACGTCGGCCATGCCCTGGGCGCTGCGCCTGTCGGAGCCGGCCCAGATGACGTCCTCGCTCTTGCGGATCCGCAGCGAGCGGCCCTGCTCGCCCAGCGCCCAGCGCAGCGCGTCGGCAAGGTTGGACTTGCCCGAGCCGTTCGGCCCGACGACGGCGCTGATGCCCGGGCCGAACTCGACCAGCGTGCGCTCGGCGAAGGACTTGAACCCCTGGACGCGCAGGCCCAGGAGGCGGGCCGGCGCGCTCACGATCCGGCGGACGCTTCGGAGCCGGAGCCGGAGTCGGCCTCGCGGACGCCGGCGACCTCGGCGAGCGTGTCGCCGGCTTCGCGGACGTCGGTCGCTGCGGCGGCTCGGGCTGCTCGGGAGGCCTGGCGTTCGGTGCGCAGGACCTCGATTGCCTCGGCCGCGGCGGAGGTCTCGGCGATGCGGCGGGACGGACCCTCGCCCACCCCGAGCACGCGGCCGCCCACGACGACCTCGATTTGGAACTGCTTCTCGTGGTCGGGACCCACCGCTTCGAGCAGCCGGTACAGCGGCCGGTCGCCCGTGGTGCGCTGGGTGTGCTCCTGGAGACGGCTCTTGGGGCTCTTGAGCGTGGTGAGCGCGCTGTCGGCGGCGATCTCGTCCGCCGCCCAGCCCACGATCCATTCGCGGGCGGCGTCCCAGCCGAGGTCGAGGTAGAGGGCGCCCACGAGGGCCTCGAAGGCCGAGGCCAGCAACGACGGACGCACGCGCCCACCTCGCTGAGCCTCGCCCTCGCCGAGCAACAGGAACGACCCGAGGTCCATCCGCGCCGCCAGGCGCGCCAGACCAGGTGTGCTCACGATCGCCGCGCGGCGAGCCGAGAGCACACCCTCGTCGTCGGTGGGGTGGCGCCGGTAGAGAGCCTCGGATACAGCGAGGCTGACCACCGCGTCCCCGAGGAACTCCAGCCGCTCGTTGTGTCCCCGAGCCGCGTCGGGGTGCTCGTGAAGCCAGCTGCTGTGGACCAGCGCCTGCGCGAGCAGGTCACGATCGCGGATGGGTAGCCCGAGGCGCTCCGTCAGCGCATCGGCCGGGTGCATGTCTCCCGGGGCGACGCGACTACGAGGAGCGCTCGTCGATGAACTCGACGGCGTCCTGCACGGTGCGGATCTTCTCGGCGTCTTCGTCGGAGATCTCGGTCCCGAACTCTTCCTCGAGGCTCATGATGAGCTCGACGAGATCCAGGGAATCGGCGTTCAGGTCGTCGACGAACGAGGCCTCAGGGGTGACCTCCGCCTCGTCCACACCGAGCTGCTCGATGACGATCTTCTTCAGCCGATCATACGTGCTGGCCACAGAGCCCTCCTCATACCGGGGTGTCCCGACGGGTTGCATCCTGGTCCCGGGCCACTCGCCCGAGCACACCGTTCATGAGCCGTCGCATCGGATCGCCCGAATACGTCCGGGCCAGCTCGACCCACTCGGCAATTGCCACCCGGGCCGGCGTCGCGGGGGAGTGTAGCACCTCGCACAGGCCGCAACGCAGCAGCGCGCGGTCCATCCGGGCCAGCGAGACGACGGGATATTGGGGCGCTGCGGCGGTGATCCGGGCGTCCAGCGCGTCGCGCTGGAGCACGACGTTGGCCACGATCTCGCGGGCGAGCGCTGACGCCTCGGGGTCCGCCTCGGCGGCCAGGTGGCGCTCCAGGATCGCATCAGGGGTCCGCTGCCCGAACTCGGCCTCGAACACGGCGGCGAGCGCGAGCCGACGGCCGGCCCTGCGACCTCTGGTCCGGTCCTCGGCCGCATTGTCGCGGCGTGGACGCGGACCCGGGGCGTCAGGCCCCGACACCATCGACCAGGACGGTGACCCCGCCGAGCTCCAGCCCCAGCAGGCGCACCACGGCGCCGCCGACGGCTTCGCGGACCTGGTCGGTGAGGGGCACCAGGCGCTGGCGCGGGCGGGCGGTGAGCCAGATGGTGACGTGGACGCGTCCGTCCCGGACGCGGACGCGGATCGGCGAGCCGGCCAGGGTGTCCCGCCAGCGCGGGCCGCCGCGACCGACCCGGATCACGCCCGGGACCTCGAGGGCGGCGAGGCGCACGGTCTCGCGGATGACGCCGGGGCCAACGGTCAGTGCGGACATCAGGAGCCAGCCTCCGTGGCATTGGTCGTGCCTGTCGTGTCGGTCGTGCCTGTCGTCGCGGCCGCCGTATTGACGACATCGGCGGCGAGCGCCTCGGCGATGCGCTCCGCGACCCGCTCGCGCGCCGTGGTGGCGCCGACGCGGACCGCGTGCTCGATCATGCGCCGCCTGGCGCGGCCGTGCGTGATGATCACGGCGCCCTTGACACCCAGGAGCGGCGAGCCGCCGACGACCTCGTAGTCGAAGGTCGTGCGGATGCGCGCGATGCCCGGACGCAGCAGCAGGTAGGCGAGCCGGCCGCGGATCCCACGCCTGAACTCGCCGCGGAGCTTGTCGAAGATGAACCCCGACAGGCCCTCGAAGAACTTGATGACGACGTTGCCGAGGACCGCGTCGCAGACCACGACATCCGCCACCAGCAGCGTCAGGTCCTTGCCCTCGACGTTGCCGATGAAGTTGAGGTCCGTGGCGTCCAGGAGCTCCGTGGCGCGCTGGATCCGGGCGTCGCCCTTCCCCTTCTCCTCGCCGATCGAGAGCAGTGCCACGCGTGGCCGATCCACGCCGAGCACGCGCTCGGAGAAGATCGCGCCCATTCGGGCGTACTGGGCGAGGTTCTCGGGGGTGGAGTCGGGGTTGGCGCCGATGTCGAGCAGCACGAACGGCCGTTCGGTGCCCACCATCT
Source organism: Chloroflexota bacterium (assembly GCA_031404615.1). GTDB lineage: Bacteria > Chloroflexota > Limnocylindria > Limnocylindrales > CSP1-4 > CAIXZV01. The sequence continues at coordinate 10,858 of JANNHX010000657.1, read as the reverse complement.
GGACGGCGAGGGCCGGCCGGTCGACGCCCTTGAGGCGGCCCAGGCGCAGGACGGCGGCGGCCATGCCGGCACCGGTGTGGCCCGCGGTGACGACCGCGTCCGCCTCTCCCCGCTTGACGAGGTCCATCGCGACAAGGATCGACGCGTCCCTCTTCTCGCGCAGGGCCATCGCCGGGTGCTCGTCCATCCCGATGACCTGAGACGCGTGCACGGTGCGCACGTTGGACGGCAGGTCCCGGATGAACGGCGCCATGACGGCGTCATCGCCAACGAGGATCAGCGAGTCATGGGGGTGGGCGCGCGCATACGCAAGCGCCCCGGGGATCACCTCGGAGGCCCCGTGGTCGCCACCGACGGCATCGACGGCGACGCGGACGCCGGGTTGTCCCGGCGCGGCCGTGGACGGATCAGCGCTGGACGTCACGAGCGGGTTACGCGGACTCCTCGCCCGCGGCCGGCCCGCCGGCCGACTTCAGCTCGATCGCCTGGCGGCCGTTGTACCACCCGCAGGCCGGGCAGACCCGGTGCGACAGCTTCGGCTCGTGGCAATGCGGGCACTCGACGAGCTTCGGCAGGGTGAGGGCGAGGTGGCTCCGGCGCTCCATCTGTCGCGCGTGAGCGACCTTTCGCTTGGGAACACCCATGTCGGTTCTTGCTCCTGTTCGAGGCTGGTGACGCGGGTGAGCCCGCGTGACGGTCTGATGTTCGCGGCACTCGTGCCGGGCGCGCAGACGCGCCGCCGCCGGACCCGGGGCCGATTGGGGAGTCTACCCGCTCTCGTTCCCGGCGTCGAACCGGAACGCCCGCAGGGCCTCCAGCCGGGGGTCGATGGGGCCGTCACCGTGGCCGTGACCGGCATCCTGGCGCTCGCCGCACTCCGGACACAGGCCGCGGCAGTCCGGAGTGCACAGGGGCGCGATAGGCTCCTGGAGGCTGATCGCCTCGGCGACCAGAGGACGCATCTCAAGCTCGTGGTGATCGGTGAGGCGCGGGGCCTCGGGGTCGCCGTCCTCCTCGAGCGGGACGGGCAGGCCACTGCCGAGGTCGATCGTCGGGAGGACCTCCTCGTCGATCCGCATCGTCACCGGCGTGACCAGTGGCCGCAGGCAGCGGGCACACTCCCCCGCCAGCGCGGCGCGCAGCTTCGCGTCCACCACGAGGCCGCGGTTGGTGCGGGTCACGCGGATGGTGCCGTTGACGGGCTCCGCGAGGACGAGATCCTCGCCCGGGTCGACGTCGACGTTCTCTACGACGTAGTCCCGGAGCGTGCCGGGCACGTCGGCCAGGATCCCGGATACGGCGAACGTGAGCGGATCCCCGTGGGTGTCCACGGGGTACGGATGCGACCCGGCGTCGCTCATCGACGACCGGCCGTCGGGGCTCCCTCTTCCGCGTCCAGGTCCCCGCCGTGGTGCCGGTCGGCCGGCGCGTAGGCGTCGTCCGTGGGCGCAGGCTCCTCGGCCTGCAGGGTGGCGGCGCGCCGCTCATCGAGCAGGGCGAGGCCTCGCTCGATGCCGTGCAGGGTTCGGGTCACCTCGGCCTCCAGGGTGCCGAGCACGCCCGCGGCGTAGTCGTCGGCGCCCTGGCGGACCATGGCAGCCTCGTCATCGGCGGTCGCGATGATGCGGCGGCTCTCGTCCTCCGCGGCTTCCGTCAGCCCGCGCTCCTCAATGAGGTACGCGGCCTGCTCCTGGGCACGGGCGACGATCCGCTCGGCCTCCTCCTGCGCCTTCTCGATGATCCGCTCACCCTCGGAGTTGATCCGCTTGGCAGCGCGGACCTCCTCGGGCACGGCGACACGGAGCTCGTCGATGAGGTTCAGGGCGGCGTCACGATCGATGATCGCGTTGCGCGTCATCGGCAGGCTCTTGCCGTTGGCGATCAGCGACTCGAGGCGCTCGACGAGAAAGATGATGTCCAGCGGACGGCCTCCCCTGGCTCCCGACGCCCCGGCGGGGCGTTGCCGCGATTATGGCACGGCGGAGGGCCGGACCAGACGCCTACGCCGACCCGTCGCGTGATATGAGCCTCGCGGCGAGCGCGGCGGCTGCGGCTGGCGGCACCATCGAGGTCACGTCGCCGCCGAACAGGGCGATCTCCTTGACCAGACTCGAGCTGATGTAGCTGTGCTCGAGGCTCGTCATGAAGAACACCGTGTCCACGTCAGGGGCAAGCTGGTGGTTGTTGTGGGCGAGCTGGAGCTCCAGCTCGAAGTCCGCGATGGCCCGCAGGCCGCGCACAAGGAACCCGGCACCGACCTCGTGGCAGAACTCGACAGTGAGCCCGTCGAACGTGGCGACCGCCACGCTCCCGGCCATTCCGTCGTCCGCCGCGATGGCCTCGCGGATGACCGCGACGCGCTCGTCGACGGACAGCATCGGGGTCTTGCGCGGATTGCCGAGGACGGCGACGACAACGTCGTCGAAGACGCTCGACGCGCGCGCGATGACGTCCAGGTGGCCGTTGGTGATCGGGTCGAAGGACCCCGGATAGACCGCGACCTTCACGCCTTGCCCGCCTCCTCTGGCTCGCTGTCCGTCGTCCGCCGGTAGAACGTCAGCGCCGTCTCGCCGAAGCGCCGCTCGCGTTCGGATGCTAGCAGCCCGATACGGGCCGGCGGTGCGTCCCGCCAGAAGTGCTTGGACACGACGATTCCACCCTCGCGCACGACCGGCCCCACGCCCTCGAGCACGCGCACGAGCGAGGCCGTGTCCGCGTACGGGGGGGTCGACGAGCACGAGATCGTAGCGCGGCCCCGTGCCGGCCTCGGCGTCCGCGGCGGCGGCCGCGAGCCACGTGACGGCGTCGCGCTTCACAACCCTGGCGGAGGCCTCCAGCCTCGCGCGCCGCAGGTTCTCCACGATAACCCGGCACGCGCCCGGGTCCCTCTCCACGAAGTCGGCGGAGGCGGCGCCCCGCGAGAGCGCCTCGATGCCGCCCGCACCGGAACCCGCGAACAGGTCAAGCACGACGGCGTCCTCCAGCTCCGGCTCCAGGATCCCGAACAGCGTCTGCTTCACGCGGTCCGTGAGCGGGCGCGTGCCGGGGCCGGGCGCGGCGAGACGCACGCCCCGGGCCGAGCCCGAGATCACGCGGCCGGCGTCCGCCATCAGGCAGCGCTCGCCGGGTCGCCGGCGTGGACACGCCTGAGCCAGCCCTCGTTGAGCTCACGGTCCAGCGCGGGCTCCGCGGACGGGAGGCGGCCAAGGTCGTCCAGGAGGCTCTCAGCCCAGCCGCGGGCCCGCTGCGCCAGGTCCCGGTGCTCCTGGCTCGTGAGGGTGGCGACCCGCAGGCGCGGCAGGCCGCTCTGGGCGAGGCCCAGGACATCGCCTTCGCGGCGCAGCTCGAAGTCCTTCTCGGCGAGCTCGAAGCCGTCCGAGGTCCCGGCGACCGCCCGCAGGCGCTCGTACTCGGTCGTCCCGTCCACGGCCTGGCTCACCAGGACACAGAACGAGGCGTCGGTCCCGCGCCCGACGCGACCACGGAGCTGGTGGAGCTGCGCAAGCCCAAAGCGCTCCGCCCCCTCGATGACCATCATCGTCGCCTCCGGCACGTCGACGCCCACCTCGACCACCGTGGTGCCGACGAGCACGTCCAGGTCGCCGTCGCGGAAGCGGGCCATCTCCGCATCCCGGTCGACGGGCTTGAGCCGGCCATGGACGAGTCCGACCTTGAGCGGCGCCAGGTGCTCGGTCAGGCGCGTGAACTCCGCCTCGGCGGCGACGGCCCAGGCGGTCTCGAGGTCCTCGTCCGGGAGCTCGTCGTCACCCGCCCAGCCCGCGTCCTCGTTCCCCGCACCGCCGCCCGACGCGCCTGCCGCCGGCCCGATACGCGGCACCACGACGAACGTCCTGCGGCCCTCCGCGGCCTCCGTCCGCACGCGCTCCCAGGTGCCCTCGAGGTCCTCGGGGCGGCGGATGCCCGTGCGGATCGGCACGCGGCCCTCGGGCGCCGTGCGGAGCGTCGAGACGTCGAGATCCGCGTACAGGACCTGGCCGAGCGTGCGCGGGATCGGCGTCGCGGTCATCAACAGGACGTGCGGTGCGCCGCGGCGGGCCTTCTCCTCCAGCGCGCCGCGCTGCTCGACGCCGAACCGGTGCTGCTCGTCGACGACGGCCAGGGCGAGGTCCGCAAACGCCACTGCCTCCTGGAGCAGCGCGTGCGTCCCGACCACGACCTGTGCCTGGCCCGTGGCGATCGCCTCCGTGGCCTTGCGCTTCGCGACGGCCGGCAGCGAGCCGGTGAGCAGGATGACGGTGATGCCGAGGTCGTCGAGGAGGCTCGCGACCGTCTCGAGGTGCTGGCGCGCGAGCAGGTCGGTCGGGGCGAGCAGGGCGGCCTGGCGCCCGGCCATCGCCGCCGCCGCGAGCGCCCAGGCCGCGACCGCCGTCTTGCCCGAGCCGACGTCGCCCTGGACAAGGCGCAGCATCGGGACAGGACGCTCGAGATCCGCGCGCAGCTCGTCGAGGACGGTCGCCTGGTCGGGCGTGAGCTCCACCTCGTGGCCCAGCTTGCGCGAGATGCTGCCCGTCAGCGAGGCGCGGATCCGGGCGTCCACCGGAGTATCGACGGGGATCGGCGCCGTGTGCGCCCGCCCGCGGGCCCGCCGTCGCCCGACCATGCCCAGCTGGAGCGCGAGCAGCTCATCGAAGGCCAGGCGGCGGAGCGCGGCGTCGCGCGCCTCGAACGTCAACGGATAGTGGGCGCCCTCGAGCGCATCGGCGATGGTCGGCAGCGCCTCGTCGGTCCGGATCCGGGGCGGCAGGTACTCCGGGTAGGCGTGGCCCGCGCCGTCGAGCGCCGCCCGCATCGCGCCCCGCAGGCGGTTCGCCGTGAGGCCCGTCGTGAGCCGGTAGACCGGCACGATCCGCCCGACGTGGAGCAGGTTCGAGGCGTCCGCGGGCTGGAAGTCCGGCCCCTCGAAGACGACGGCGCCATTGCGGTGCTTGATCTTCCCCGAGACGAGGAGCTCGTCGCCGGACTTGACGCGCTTCTCCACGAACCGCCGCCCGAACCAGGTCGCGACCGCCGTCCCGGTCTCGTCGGCGAGGTACGCGGTCGTGACCTGGACCTTGCGGCGCCACGTCTGCTGGACGCCGATCTCCACGACCCGGACGCGCGCGGAGGCCACGGTCCCCTCGTCGAGGTAGCGCAGCTCGCCGAGGCGCCGGAGCTCGCGGAGGTCGTCGTACCGGCGCGGGAGGTGGAACAGCAGGTCCCGCACCGAGTCCACGCCCATGCGCCGCGCAGTCCGCCGCAGCCCCATGACCGCGCCGATGCCGGACAGCCCGACCGGCGACGCGAGGATCTCCTCCGGCGCCCGTGGCGCGGGCTTGGCGACCGCGGGCCGGAGCGACCGGCTCCCGCGCGGCGGGGCGGTCCGCCTGCGCTCGCTCACTCGGCGGAGATCAGGTACCGGTAGTGGGGCTGGCCGCCGTGGGCGAGGTCCACGCCCTCGAGACCGGGTGCCGCCTCGTTGATCTTCGCGACGAGGGCCTCAGCGGCGTCGAGGGTCGCGTCCTCGCCGTAGTAGATGGTCACGATCGAGAAGCCGGGCTCCAGGCGCGCGAACGCGGCGAGGACGGCCCGGTCCGCGTCGTTGTCCACGGCGAGCAGGCCGTCGTCCGGGTCGAGGACGATCGTCTGGCCCTTCCTGACCTTGTGCCCGGACACCGTCGCGTCGCGGACCGCCTCGGTCACCTGCATCGTCTGGAGGCCGCGGCCGGCGTCCGTCATCGCCGCGGCATTCTCCGCGGCGGTCGCCGACGGATCGAGCTCGAACAGCGCCGCGATGCCCTCCGCGACATTCCGCGTCGGGACGATGTGGACCGGCCGGTCCGTCATCGAGGCGACCTGGCGGGCCGCGAGGACGACGTTGGGGTTGTTGGGCAGGATCAGCAGCGCGTCCGCCTTCGTCGCCTTGACGGCCTCGAGGAGCTCGCCCGTCGAGGGGTTGGCACTCTGGCCACCGCGAACGATGCGGAAGGCGCCGTGCTCGCGGAAGGGCGCCGCGGTGTCGGTGAGGATCGCGGCCAGCCCGTCGGACGGCGCCACGGCCACGACGCCGAGCGGGAGCCTCGTGGCGGGATCCGCCTCCACGCCATCCTCGTGTTCGGGGGCGGCGGCCGCGCCGGCCTCCTTGGCGATCGCGGTGGCGACGGCCAGGACGGACGATCCGGAACCCCCGGCCTCGCCGACGAACGAGATGGCCTTCGCCTCGCGGACGTCGTGGGCCTGGCCGTCGAGGTTCTCGATGGTGATCCTCGACAGCGCGCCGAGACCGAGCCCGTAGGCGACGACCGCGTCGGGGCGCTCGTTGTGGACGTGGACCTTGGCCATCTGCGCATCGCCCGCGACCAGCACGGACTCGCCGATGGTCTCCAGGTGTTGCTGGATCGCCTTGATGTCCAGGAGCCGGCCGGGCAGGGCGCGGACGAGGTAGACCGTCTCGTAGCCGAACTCGGTCGTGTCGACGGGTGCGGTGACAGCCTCGCGGCGCGGGCCACCGACGGCGCTCGTCGCGGAGGCCGCAGCGGCAGCGTCGGTGAGCGGGCGGCCTCGCGCGGCCTCGAGCGCGCCCTGGAAGAGGCGGAACAGGCCCTGCCCGCCAGCGTCCACGACGTGGGCCTCGCGCAGGATCGGCAGCAGCGAGGGCGTCTTGGCGACGGCCCGCTCGGCGGCCTCGACCGTGGCGGCGAGGACGGTCTCGACGTTGTTGTCGCGCTCGGCGGCGACGACGGCCGCCGCGGCGGCCTCCCGGATGACCGTGAGGATCGTGCCCTCGACCGGCTTCGCCACGGCCTTGTAGGCGGTCTTCGCACCCAGGTCCAGCGCGTGGGCGAGGTCCAGGCCGTTGAACCGCTTCTTGCCGGCCAAGCCCTCCTCGATCCCCTTCAGGATCTGGCTCGTGATGACACCCGAGTTGCCGCGAGCCCCCATCAGCGCCCCGAAGGCCGCGGCCTGGGCCATCCGGTCCGCGTCCACCCCGGGGCCGGCCCTGTCGGCCTCCTCCAGCGCCGCCTTGACGGTGGCGAACATGTTCGTGCCCGTGTCGCCATCCGGGACCGGGAACACGTTGAGGGCGTTGATCTCCTCGACGTTCGCCTCAAGGCTCGCGACGGCGCTGCGGAACGCCGCGAGGAAGCCTGCGCCATCGCAGGATCGACGGGGCATCAGGCGACGTCCGTCCCGCTGGCGGCGAGGTCCGAGGTCCCCGGGGCTGCCGGCGCGGGCGCGGGCGCGGGCGCGTGGGTCATGGTGTGCTGGTGGACGAGCTTGCCGATCCGGATCGACACGCGGTCCGGCTCGCGGTCGAGGGCGTGGTGGAGCGTGTAGCGGACGGACGACTCGACCTGGCGGGCGACCTCGGCGATCGGGAGGCCGTACGCGACGGTCAGCCGGAGGTCGACGACGAGCTCCGGCTCGATCTCGAGGTGGATGCCGGGGTGCGCCAGGCCGACGCGCTCCAGCACGCGCCCGAGCGGTCCCCCCGTGGCGAACCCGGTCACGCCGTAGCTCGCCAGCACCGCGGTCCTGACCAGGTCGCGAATGGTCCGCTTCGTGACGAGCGAGCGGCCGGGTGTCGGATCGTGGGTCACGCGGGCGACGTCCTCCTCGCGGGCGCGGTCCGAGCCGGTGGGGGCGCGGGTCTCCGGGGGCGGCCGGAGGCTGTGCTACGATACCACCCCGCTCGCACCGGTCAGCCGGTGCACGCCTGTCTCTTGCACCCCCTTCCGAGGAACCACCAGACCATGGCTCGTGCTTGCGTCATCTGCGGCAAGGCGTCGATCGGCGGGTTCAACGCCCAGTCGTCGGGCATGAACCGCGTCCGCGCCCATCGCCGCCTCCTGCCGAACCTCCAGGTCACGACGGTGCCCGCGAAGAACGGCGGCACCGAGAAGGTGCTCGCCTGCACGCGCTGCCGTCGCACCCTGACCAAGAGCGCTCGCTAGACCCCACTCCCGGGTTCAGCGGAGAGCCGGTCGCGACCGTCGCGGCCGGCTTTGACTGTGTCCGGGACCCGATACGCATGGGGCGGCGCAGCGTCGCGGGTCCTGCGCGGCGGCTTGTGGCACGTGTCCGTGCCAGATCGGCCGTGCTGACGCAGACCTCACGCCAGGATCGACGACGTTCGGCGCTGAGCTCTGCTCCAGCCCCCGCGCCCTGGCACCGAGCCGTGCCAAGCCGGGTCCCGGGCAGCGCACCGCCTCTCTGGGCGGCACACGCCCTCAGCCGATCGGCTGTGCCCCCGCCGTCGACCCCTTGTCGGCCGTGTCGAGCCAGATCGTGAACGGCCCGTCGTTGACGAGCTCCACGTCCATCGCCGCGCCGAACTCGCCCAGCTGCGTGCGGATCCCCTCGACCTCCATCGCCGCCGCCACACGCAGCCACAGCACCCTGGCCAGGGCCGGCGTCGCCGCGTCGGTGAAGCCCGGCCGGCGCCCGCGGAGCGTGTCCGCGTAGAGCGTGAATTGCGAGACGACCAGCGCCTCGCCATCGACGTCCTGGAGCGAGCGGTTCGTCCGGCTCTCCTCGTCCTCGAAGATGCGCAGCTCGCAGATCCGGCGCGCCAGCCAGTCGGCGGTCGCCTCGTCGTCGCCGTGGCCCACGCCGAGGAACACGAGCAGCCCGTGGCCGATGGACCCGGTGACCCGCTCCCCGACCCGCACCTCGGCCCGGCTGACACGCTGCAGGAGCGCACGCATGGCGGTCGCCGGCTATGAGACGGAGGCCGCGGCCCGCGCGGCGGCGGCGATCGAGCGGATCCGCTCCACCTCGGCGGCCATGTCTGCGGCATGGTAGAGCGCGGAGCCCGCGACGATGACGTCGGTCCCGCCGCGCCCGATGGTCTCGGCGGTCTCGGCCCGCCCGCCGCCGTCGACCTGGACCTCGCACGCGCCCGCGGGATCGAGCCAGCCGCGCGCGGCCCCCAGCTTGGCGTCGGCGACGTCCGCCATGAACGCCTGGCCGCCGAACCCGGGTTCGACCGTCATGACCAGGATGATGTCGAGCAGGTCACGGTACGCCTCGAGCGCCGCCAGCGGCGTGCCCGGCTTCACCGCCAGCCCGCCAGACCTGCCCGCCTCGCGGATGCGCTCGAGCGCGCCGCGCGTCTGCGACGCCTCGACCTCGACGTGGAACGTGATCGAGTCGCAGCCGGCGTCGATGAACCTGTCGGCCCAGCGGCCAGGCTCCGCGATCATCAGGTGCGCATCGAGAGGCAGCCGCGTGACCCGCCGCACAGCCTCGATCGTCTTCCAGCCGAACGTGATGTTCGGGACGAAGTGGCCGTCCATGACGTCGAGGTGGATCCGGTCCACGCCCGCGTCCTCGGCCCGGCGGATCTCGTCACCGAGGTCACCGAGGTCGCTGTCGAGGATGCTCGCGGCAATCAGCACCCCGCTCGGCCGTCGGCCGGTCATCGTCATCCCTCGCCCACCCCGGCCGGGACGGGCTCCACGCTGCGCTCGCCGCGGAGCGCGGCGGCGCTCTGGGCCTCCAGCTTCTCGCGCCGCCGCTGGACAACGATCGGCGTGGGCTGGCCGGCATGCTCCGCGGCCAGCTGGCCGCAGGCGGCACCGATCTCGGTGCCGCGGTTGAACCGGATGGTGGTCGCGATCCCCGCGGCCCGCAGCCGCTCGGCGAACGCCTCCACGCGCGGCAACGGCGAGCCGGTCCAGGGCGTATGGGCCACGGCGTTCATCGGGATCAGGTTGACATGCGCGTGCTCGCCGCGGAGGAGCTCGGCCATCGCGTCGGCGTCGACGTCCGTGTCGTTGATGCCGTCGATCATCGTGGACTCGTAGGTCACGCGCCGGCCGGTCACCTCGGCATGCTCGCGGGCGGCGGCCACGACCTCCTCCACCGGCCAGCGCCGGTTGAGCGGCACGAGCACGTCGCGCAGGGCGTTGCGAGCGGCGTGGAGCGAGACGGCGAGCGTGAACTGCGGGCCGAGGGCGGTGAGACGGCGAATCCCGTTCACGACTCCTGAGGTCGACACCGTGATGTGCCGCGCGCCCAGCCCGAACCGGTTGGGGTCGTTGAGGGCGGCGATCGAGTCCAGGACCCGGTCCAGGTTGAGCAGCGGCTCGCCCATGCCCATGAACACGACGTTGGTGAGGTGACGCTCGTCCGCGGCGAGGCGCCGGGCGGCGTGGCGGACCTGGTCCACGATCTCAGCGGTCTCGAGGTCGCGCTCCATGCCCAGCTCACCGGTCGCGCAGAACGGGCAGCCCACGGCACAGCCCGCCTGGGACGAGATGCACAGGGTGTGGCGCTCGCGGGAGTCGGCCCGGGCCGGGTAGTGCATGAGCACGGACTCGACGAGGAGCCCGTCGGACAGGCGGTGCAGGGCCTTCTCGGTCAGGACACCGTCCGTCAAGCGGACCTCGCTCGCCTCGACGGTGTCGAAGCGGAACGCCTCCGCGAGCTCCGCGCGCAGGGCTCCGGGAAGCGTGAGGATCTCTTCGAAGCTCGCCTGGCGGCCGCGCCAGGCCGCGTCCATGACCTGGCGGGCGCGATACGCCGGGTGGCCGCGCTCACTGAACCAGGATGCCAGCTCGTCGGGCGTGAGGCCACCGATCCCGGGGCGCTCGTCGCGCGTGCGGCTGGCGGAGGGGGCGGGTCGGAGCCCGAAGAACGGGGTCACGACCGGCGTGTCGTCGGTCATCGCCACCGATGATGACACGGGCGGGCCCGATGAAGGCGCGATGCCCCGGCCGGACAAAGCCCGGGCCGGGCGACGTGCGTGGCGTCCGGGCCAGGTTCAGCCGAGATCGCGGCGGCCCCGGAGCCAGTCCTCGCCGGCCATCGGGCGCTTGCCGGGCGGCGTGACCTGCTCGAGCACGAGGCGGCCGTC
>JANNHX010000656.1:0-2723 GCA_031404615.1 Chloroflexota bacterium | reverse complement strand
GGTGCCGGGCATCGAGCTGTACGGGCCTGCCGCCGGGCTGCGGGGCGGCGTCGTGCCGTTCAACCTGCCGGGGATCCACCCCCACGACGTGGCCCAGGTGCTGGACCGGTTTGGCATCGCCGTGCGGGCCGGGCACCACTGTACGATGCCGCTGCACGAGCGCCTCGATCTCGCCGCCACGGCCCGCGCCTCGTTCCAGCTTTACACGACGAAGGGCGACATCGACGCCCTCGCCGCCGGGCTGCGCGAGGTGGTCAAGCTCTTCGGCGCCTGAGGCCCGCACAGGAGGACCCGCCCATGCGGACGATCGCCGAGACAGTGGACGTCCTGGTGGCGGGCGGGGGCACGGCCGGGCACGTCGCGGCGATCCAGGCGGCGCGGGCGGGCGTGACCACGTCGGTCATCGAGGCGGGCTCCATGCTGGGCGGCACCATGACCGCCGGTGGCGTCTACATGCCGAACCACTTCTTCAACAAGACGGGCCCCGTGGTCGCGGGGATCCCCTGGGAGCTGTACACGAAGTCGAAGACGACCGAGGGCCTGCCGATCCCCGACTACCGGCAGCGTCGCCCGGTCGAGACTCCCGGCTACTACAGCTACATCAACGTGCCGGTCTACGCGGCCGTCGCGGAGGCCGAGGCGGTCGCGGCCGGGGTCGTCCTGCACTACCACGAGTTCGTCTCGGAGGTCCGTGCCGACGGCGACTGGTGGGAGGTCACCTCGCTGGGGCGCGGCGTGCGGCGCGTGACCCGCGCCCGCGAGATCATCGACGCCAGCGGCGATTCGGACGTCGTCCGGATGCTGGGCATGAAGGTCGTTCGTTCGAAGGTGTCCCAGCCGGGCACGCTCCAGTACAAGATCGAGGGGATCGAGTCGGAGCAGGTCTGGAAGGAGGAGGTCCAGGCCATCTACGAGGAGGCGATGCGGGATGGGGTCCTGCACAAGGGCGACTGGGCCTACGCGAACATGGAGCCGTTCGCCTACTACCTCGCCCACGGCGGCCACAACGCCACCCACATCTACGACGCCGATACCTCCGATGCGGACGGCCAGACGCGGGCCAACATCGAGGGCCGGGAGCGGATGCTTCGCATCTTCCGGTTCGTGCGGGAGTCGATCCCGGGCGCCGAGCGGGCTTCGCTGCGGTTCATGGCCCCGCACGCGCTGGCTCGCGAGACCTACCACACCGTCGGTGAGTACCTGGTCGTCAAGGACGACTTCGTGAAGGCGACGAACTTCCGCGACAAGGTGTGCAACGCCTTCAACTACATCGACCTCCACAGCCAGTCGATCGGGTGCGAGGTGAGCTTCATCGAGGATCCGGACGCGATCCCCACGGTGCCATTCCGGGCGCTGATCCCCAAGGGTTCGCGGCGGATCACGGTGGCGGGCCGGAACGTGTCCGCCAACCGGTTCGCGTTCGCCGGGATCCGCGCCCAGTGCACCTGCATGGCCATGGGCCAGGCGATGGGCGCCGCGGCGGCCCTGGCGGTGCAGCGCGGCGTGGCGTCACGGGACGTCGCCGCCGCGGACATCGTGGCCCTGACCGTGGAGCACGGGGCGGTGCCGCTCCAGCGCTAGTCTCGCGTTCCGGGCCGTGGGCGGGTTCCGTCCGCCCCGTGGCACGTCCACCGACCCCCTCCGCCACGTCCACCCGCCTCATGGGCGAACGGTTCCGTCGCGGGCCTGTTCGTTCGCCCCATGCGCGATCTGTTCCGCGGAAGGGGCTGTGCGCGGAACGAACGCACCACCGGTCGGCCCAGCCGGCGCGGCACGGAACCGTTCACCCTCCACGCGGACGATGTGGCCCCGGGGCTGGGGCCCCGGGGCTTGGGTCCCGGGGCATGGGGGCGCCACGCTCAGCCTGGGTGTCGCCGCTTCCGCCAAGCGCCCCAGGCCACGGGACCGAGACAGGCCACCGCCGTGGACCACGCAAGCCAGTCGAGGACGAAGTGGGGTGTCCCGAAGCGGCCGCTCGGTGCCGGGTACCGGCACCAAGGCCCCGACACCGCACATGAGGCCTGGTTGTCGAGCTCCTCGGACCCATCGTCCGAGGAGAGCACATAGGCGAAGGGCAGCGGGTAGCCGAGGAGGCGCGCATCGCCCCGGTAACCGTCCTGGCCGGGATGGACCTCCGTCACCACGCCGATGGACGCGATCGTCAGGGCCAGCCCGACCAGGGACGCGCAGCCGGCCAACCTCGCGAGTGTCGTTTCTCGTCGCATCGGTGCCCCTTCCCGGTCCCCGTCGGCCGCAGCGTCGCCCCCGACACCGGCCAGCCCGGAGGACGCGGCGCGCCAGGCCCGTGCGACGGCCCGCCCCGTCAGTCCAGCCTGACGCCCTGCCGTGCGAGCTCGTGTCGGACCTGCCCCACGTCCAGGGTGTCGAACGGCTGCCCGGTCCGGAGCGAGATCGCCGCCGCCACGCCCGCGCCCTGCCCGCTGACCATGCAGCACATCATCGAGCGCACCGCCGCGTGCGAGATCTGGTCGCCCCCGATCGAGCGGCCGCCGACGATCAGGTTGCCCACGCCCTTCGGCACCAGCGAGCGGTACGGCACCTGGAAGTAGCGTCCGGTCGTGGGCAGGATCAGCACGCCGTAGCCGTCGATGAACTCCGGGAAGATCCCGATCGAATCCTCGAACCGCGCCTGCTCCCGGACGTCGTCCGCGGTCAGGTTGTACGCCGCGTCGATCTTGCGCGTGTCCCGGATACCCAGCGTC
>JANNHX010000655.1:0-1998 GCA_031404615.1 Chloroflexota bacterium | reverse complement strand
GGGGGTCGCGGTCGCGAACGTGTGACCTACGACCGCCACGCGGCCGCCGCCTACGCCGATGCGTGGGCGCTGGATACGAACCCGCGCTACTGGTCGTCGCCCGACAACGACTGCGCCAACTTCGCTCGGCCTGGACAACCTCGTGTTCCTCGTGGACTGGAACGACTTCGGCATCGACGGGCGCCCCGCGTCGGCGGTGGTGCCCGGGACGCCCGACGATTGGTTCGCGCCCTACGGGTGGCGCGTCACCGGGACCCAGGACGGGATGCGCTGGGGACCGGTCACCAGGACGGTGCTCGAGGCGGCCCGGGGCGAGAACCCGGCCGGCGTCCCCTCGGTCGCGTGGTTCCGGACCCGCAAGGGCCGCGGCTACGGCAAGCACGACGCCCCCAGCCACGGGGGCGTGTGGCCGCGCCACGCGCCGGAGTTCTGGGCGCTCCGCAAGGGCTTCATGGAGCGCTACGGCGTGGCCTACGACGGCGTGGACGAAGCCGCGCCGGCCGACGCCGCCGAGCGGACCGCGCAGGCCGCACGCAACCTCGGGGTCGCGCTCTCGGTGCTGCGCCGGGACCCCGCGCTCGTGCGCTGGCTCTCGGACCGCCTCCTCGCGATCGCGGCCTCGGTCCCGGTCGAGCTGCCGGGCTTCCGGTTGGGCGCCCGGTCCCGCGGCGTCTTCGAGGACGCGCGCCTGTTCGACCCGGCTGCCTACCCGGACGCGCTCTGGAAGCGGCCCGGCGAACGGGCCCCCAACCGGGCCGGCCTCGGCGCGTGGGCGGGCTGGGTCAACGCCACGGCGCTCCGTGACTACGGCCGCCCGCTGTTCGTCGCCGCGTCCGCGGACCTCGCGGAGTCCACGAACCTCGCCGGATTCGGTCACGGGTTCGGCGGCGAGACCGGCGGCGGCTGGTACGAGCGCGACGAGCACCCGACCGGGTCGCTCCTGCCCACCGAGATCACCGAGTTCAGCAACGCCGGCCTGCTGGCGGGCCTCGCGTCCGTGAGCCTGGCGGACGACCCGCGCGCCGGGTTCGACGGGTTCTGGGGGGCGATGTCCACCTACGGCTCGTTCAGCTACCTGAAGTACGGGCCGCTGCGCCTGTTCAGCCAGCTCGCCCAGGACACGGACCTCCGGGTTGGCCGCCTGCTCTACGTCGCGGGGCACTCCGGCCCGGAGACGGCCGAGGACAGCCGCACCCACTTCGGCATCTTCGAGCCGGGCGTGATGCAGCTGTTCCCGAAGGGCCACGTGGTGGAGCTCCACCCGTGGGAGTACAACGAGGTCCCCGTCCTGCTTGCGGCGGCGTTCCGGACCGACGTCCCAATTGTCGTGCTCCACCTGACGCGGCCGCCCGTCACGATCCCGGACCGTGAGGCGGCGGGCATGCCGTCCCACCTGGAGGCTGCCCGCGGCGCCTACGTCCTGCGGCCGTACCGGGGAGACCTGCCCCACCACGGCACGGTCTTCGTCCGGGGGACGCTGTCCACGACCAACCTCGTCGGCCTCTTCCCGGAGCTCGAGCGGCGGGGGATCAACGTGCGGGTCGTCGCGGCGCAGAGCGAGGAGCTCTTCCGCCGCCAGGACGCGTCGTACCGGGCCGCGCTCATCGCGGACGCCGACCGGCTCGATGCCATGGTGGTCACGAACGGCGCGCTGAGCCTCATGCGCGACTGGGCGTCGGGGCCGATCGTGGAGGACTACTCCATCGGCGCCGACTGGGACGACCGGTGGCGGACGGGCGGCTCGGTTGACGAGGTGATGGAGGAGGCGCACCTGGACCCGGCGCACATCCTCGAGGCGGTCGAGCGGTTCGCGCGCGACCGCGAGGCACGGCTCGCCCGGCTGCGCGACATGGTCGAGGGCGCCGCGGGCCGCTGAGCGGACGGCGGGGGGCGCACCCGCGGCCCCTCGGACGGGACAGGAACCATCTCCGCGACGGACGTGACGATCACGGCGAAGGAGCCGTGCCGCGGCGTGCCTTGCGCCCGCTCTCAGAATGG
>JANNHX010000654.1:0-2804 GCA_031404615.1 Chloroflexota bacterium | reverse complement strand
CTCAGCGAGCAGCTCCTCCATCGTGGTCGGCTCGGGGCCGGCGCGCCGGACGACCGGTGCCGGGTCCTCGTCCTCCTCCGCCGCTGCGGGGGGAGCGTCTGCGACGTCGTCCTCGCTGGTCACGGGGGGTTCGGGGCTGGTCTCGGGGGCGACGGGCTCGTCTGCGACGACGATCGCCGCGACGGTCTCCTCGGACGCCGGGGTTTCGCTGGTGG
This sequence comes from Chloroflexota bacterium, assembly GCA_031404615.1. GTDB lineage: Bacteria > Chloroflexota > Limnocylindria > Limnocylindrales > CSP1-4 > CAIXZV01. The sequence goes on along the minus strand of JANNHX010000654.1, from coordinate 2,589 downwards.
CGATGGCCTCCGGCGCCGGCGCGGTCCCGCCCTGCTGCTCTTCGGTCAAGGTGATCCTGTCTCCTATCGTGGATTCCGCCCTAGGAATCACGAACGGCCCTCGAGCCGTGCCCGGAGCCGTCTTGGAGAGGGAATGGATCGGTGATGGCTTGGCCGGCGGTCCGCTCCTTCGCTGTCGACGAGTTCTGGGGCGAGCTCTTCAACTGTCCGTGCCCATGGGCCGGGCGAGTCTAGCACCCCTGTTCCGCGGGTACAATCGCCGCCCGTGCCGGAACTGCCCGATCTCGACATCGTCGCCGACGCACTCCACGCCGCCCTGACTGGTCGGCCGGTGACCGGCGTCCGCGCGCTCGCTCCTCTCGCCGTGCGCGGTACCCCCGCGGAGCTCGGGGCGCTGGTCGGCCAGGGGCTCGCGCGCGTCACGCGCGTGGGCAAGTTTCTCGACCTGGACCTCGAGCGCGACCGCGTGGTGGTCAACCCGATGCTCACGGGCCGGTTCCAGCTCGCCGGCCGCGGTGAGAAGGCGCCGTCGGGCATGGCCGTCGAGGTCGTCTTCGGCCCCCGGCCGGCCGGGTCCGCACCTGCTGCCGCGCAAGCCTGGACGCGGGGTGCCGCGTGGATGCCCGCGGACGACGGACCCGTCGTGCTCCGGTATCGCGACCCGACGCAGATGGGCAAGGTCTACCTCCTGCCCGCGGGGCTCGTGCGCCCCATCGCGGGCCGGGCCGCGGGCGAGATGGGACCGGACGCCCTGGACCCCGCGCTGACGCTCGAGGCGTGGCGGGACCGCATCCGCAAGCACCCGGGCGAGCTCAAGAATCTCCTGCGCAACCAGGCGTTCATCGCCGGCATCGGCAACGCCTACTCGGACGAGATCCTCTTCGCCGCCCGGCTCCAGCCGTTCCGCAAGCGATCGACGCTCGCCGCCGAGGAGGTCGACGAGCTGTACGAAGCAGTGCGGACCACCCTCGAGTCCTCGATCCAACTGCTGCGCGAGCGGGTCCCACCAACATTCGAGCGGCAGGTACGGGACCACCTCTCCGTGCACAATCGTGGCGGCGAAGCCTGCCCACGCTGCGGGACGCGGATCACGGCGCTCAAGGCGGGGGGCTTCCCGACCGGGTACTGCCGCGGTTGTCAGCGCTGACGCTGGAGGGCCGTTCGCGGTGACCCGCGGCTACGGGATGACCAGGACCTGGCCGACGCGGATGACGTTGCTCGTGAGCCCGTTGGCGGCCTTCAGCTTCTTCACCGTGGTGTTGAACCTCGACGCGATGGCGTTCAGCGTGTCGCCCGACTTCACCTTGTAGCGCGTCGCGTCAGCGGGGATCGGGGCCGGCGACGGCTTCTTCGACGGGGCGACGGTTTCAGATGGCGATGCGGCCGCCGACGCGGAGGCGACCGGGGTCGAGCTCGCAGGTGCCACCGCCGGAGACGCGGCGGGCGTGGCGGACGACGAGGCGCCGGGATCATGCGATGAGGGGACGGCGGCGCCCTCCGCTGGCGACCCGCTCGCGACGATGCCTCCGGCGATCGACGGCACGGCGTTTCCGGATGACGGCGGGGTCGTCCGGGCGATGACGAGGACCAGGAATGCGAGGACCATGAGGCCGACGAGAAGCGCCTGGCCGCCGTGGCGCCCGGATGTCCCGGGCAGCACGCCGATGCGACCACGAGCCGGCTCGAGTGCCAGGACCGTGGACCGCGTATCAGGCCAAAAGCCGCCTTCGGCATCGGAACGTCCACCGGCGGCGGACGCCAGCTCGAGGTTGCGACCGGCGACGTAGGTGGCACAGACGCGGTGTCCGACGCTGAGGCAGACGTCCCGTTGCTTGACAACTGCGGGTGCAGCCATCGGGTGGGTGGCGCCACATCGATGGTCTCGCGTCGGCTGCGCCCCACGCCATCCACCGTCGACCGCGACAAGAAACGGGCAGACAAGGCGAACGGCGTCCGCCGAGCGTCGGCGATCGTCCGGGGACGCTGCGGGCTCCACGACTGGTCGGAGCGCAGGCTCCTCGCCGGTGACGGTCATCCCGAGAAGGATACCCCTCTGGCGCTGCCTCGGCAGGCAGGCGGACTCCGCGCGGCGAGTGAATCGCTGGCCCTTAAATGCAATAGACCCGGCGACGACCTATTTTCCCGAAAGGCTGCCCTCTCAGTATCTTCGGCGCTGGAGAGCTTAACTTCCGTGTTCGGGATGGGAACGGGTGTGGCCTCTCCGCTAGAGTCACCGGGTCTATATGCATCTGGTAGATGACGGCAGCGACCGTCGTCGCCGTTGCGACGCGGGCGCCAGTCGATCGAGGATCACGTTTCGCACGAGGAGAACCCAATCATCCCGGCACGCTGACCCCTGGTCAGGTGCTGGTGAAAGAGGTCAAGCCCTCGACCATTAGTACGGCTCAGCTTCATCCGTCGCCGGACTTCCACATGCCGCCTATCAAACAGATGGTCTCTCTGCGGTCTTACCCGGTTAACCCGGTGGGGAACCTCATCTCGAGGCGAGCTTCGCACTTAGATGCTTTCAGCGCTTATCCCAACCGAACATAGCTACCCAGCGATGCCCCTGGCGGGACAACTGGCACA
>JANNHX010000653.1:0-3531 GCA_031404615.1 Chloroflexota bacterium | reverse complement strand
TCGGGGCTCCTGCCTGGGGCGACGGGCCCGAATTGATGCACCTGGTGAGTTTCGGGCGCCCGGGCGCCGGGGCCCGCCGAGGTCGCCGCGGGACCTGGGGCCGGAACCGCCGCGGGACTGCCGCCAGGGCCGCGGCCGCGTTCTCGCCCGGGGCCCGTCTCGCCCGGGGCCCGTCTCGCCCGGGGGGTCAAGAATTCACGGGGTGCTTCAAGTCGGCTCCGTCGCTGGCGGCTGAACGCCCGAGAGTGGCGACTCGGGGCTCCTGCCTGGGGCGACGGGCCCGAATTGATGCACCTGGTGAGTTTCGGGCGGCGCGGGCGCCGGGGCCACTCCGCCGGACCCGCCGCGGGACCCGCCGCTGGCGCCCGGGGCCCGTCTCGCCCGGACCCGCCGCCGGACCCGCCGCCTGACCCGGGTCCCCCGGCCGGACACCCCGCATAAGCGCCAGTGAAGTGGCTCGCGGTACAACTCGCGCATGTCGCCCATGGTCCGCATCCTGCTCAAGCCTGCATCGATGACCTCGGTGCTCGCGGACCTCGTGCGGGACTCGCGCCTCACCATCGGCTGGTCGCAGGACGAGCTTGCGGACCTGTCGAGGACCTCGCAGTCAAAGATCCACCGCATGGAGACGGACAAGCGGGCCGCCTTCGACCTGGACACGCTGGACCGGGTGTTTGTCCAGCTCGGCTTGCGGGTCACGCTCGAGGTTGACGGCTTCCACGTCGCGGAACGGCGGGAGCAGCGCGACGCGGTCCACGCCGCGATCGTCGCCGTGCTCACGCGGCGCCTGCGGCGCGCCGGCTGGGAGGTGGCCACGGAGGTCGCGACGGGCGGGATGGCCCCGACGGGCTGGATCGATCTGATCGCCTTCCGCGCCTCGGACGCCGCGCTCCTCGTGATCGAGGTCAAGACGGCGATCCCCGACGTCGGCGCGCTCCAGCGGCAGGTCGGCTTCTACGAGCGTGAGGCGCCGTGGGCCGCGCGGCGGATGGGCTGGCTGCCGGAGACGATCGCCTTGGCCGTCGTCTGCCTCGACTCAGCGCAGGTCCGCGACACGCTTGAGAGGAACCGGAACCACCTGGCGACCGAGTTCCCCGTGACCCCGGACCGCCTCGTGGCCTGGGTGCGACAGGCAGGCACCCCGGTGCCGGCGGGAAAGGCTATGCTGACGATGGACATGCGACGCCGCCAGGGCCTGGGACTGGGGTCGACGGTCCTCCACGGCCGCCGGTCGATCCCCGCGTACCGCGACTACGCCGACGCGGCGGCCTCGATCAGCCCGCCGCGACCAGGTCGCGAAGAGCCGCCTCGAAGCCGTCCACGACCTGCTCGATCCCGGCCTCCGTGATGTCGAAGACAGGCGAGAACTGGAGCCTCGCGCCGCGGACCGCGCCGGGCCCACGCCGGGCCGGGCCCACGCCGCTCACGTCCGCAATCAGCCCTGACCGGGTCCCGCGTAGGGGTTGCTGGTGTACGTGCGCTTGTCGAGGCCCGCCGCGATGGCGTCGGCGGGCGACATCGTCGCGAAGGCGCAGGCCAGGGCGAGGCCGTCCAGGGCCCGCCGCGCATCAACGGGGGAGAGCTCGGCCAGGGACGACGCGTTGGCCAGGCCCACCCGCTCGAGCCCGCGCCCGCCTGCCGAGGCCGCGTAGCGCGCGGCCCACACGAGCTGGGGCGACTGGTCGATCGCCTCGCGCCCGCGCCCGGCGGCGAGCGCCGCGCAGATGATCCCCCGCTCGGGCGCCGCGGCGCGCACGAGGTACCAGTTGTCGGGCCCGGCGAGGAGGTCGAACAGGAACGAGGCGTACGGCGCGCCGACGATGGTCTCGGCCCCGGCGGCCGCAGCGGACCCGCCGGTGATCGCGAGGATCGCGTGGAGGTCCGGCGTCCGACGAAGGAGTCGGCGCTGGGCCCGCGCAAACCCTGAGCGCGCCCCCTCGTCCTCGCCGATCGCCACGGCCGCCGGCTCCTCCACCACGACGACCGGGCACCCGACCGCCGCGAGCGCCTCGAGCTCGGATGCGAGAGCATCGGCGAGCTCCCCTGCCCTGCCCGGGATCACGGAGGCGTCGCCCCACCCACCGGCATCGGCCAGCGCCAGCGTCCAGGGGCCCGTGATCCGGGCCGCCACGGGCACGTCGGTCAGAGAAGCCGCGGCGAGCCAGGCCCTGACCAGCATGCCCGAAGCGCCGGTGTCGCCGGTGTTGCCGGTGTCGCCGCCCCGGAGCGCCGCGAGCAGCGCCCTCACGGGATCGGCCCAGCGAACGCCACCGTCGGTGACGAGCCCCATGCCCGCCTCGACCTGCGCCGCCACCGCCTCGGCGACGACCCGCTCGATGGCGGCCTCGAGCTCAGCGGCCGCGACCTCGGTGGCCGGTACGCGCCCGGTCGGCACGCGCCCGGCGGCGAGCCCGGCCTCGAGCTCCTCGAGCCGGATCCCGTCGACGGTGACGCGCGGCCAGGTCCCCGCGAGCATGGCGAACATGAGATGGATCCTACCGGGCGGAACCATCCGGCCGCCGGGGTCCGCCGAAGAGGGGGCGATGGAAAGCATGCTCGTCCCCAGCCGCTCCGTCCTCCCGGCACTGCTCGGCGGGACGGCCGTTCCACAGGCTCGCCATCGCCCGACCCTTGGGTATGATCGACGTCCAGCCACGAAGTCGGCGATGGAGGGACGCGTGCGGGAACCGGAGGACGTGCGGGCAGAGCGGCGCGCCGAGGACGTGGCGCTGCTGGCCCGTATCGTCGACAGGGACGAGCGCGCCGTCGAGGCGCTGTATGCCCGCTACTCCGGCCCGCTGTACTCCCTCGCGTACCAGGTCACGGGCGCGGAGCGGTTCGCGCAGGACGTGGTCCAAGAGGTCTTCGTCGCCCTCTGGCGCGACGCGAACAGGTTCGACCCGTCCCGCGGCGCCGTCGCGCCGTGGCTGTTCTCGCTCGCCCGCCACAAGGCCATCGACCTCGTCCGCCGCGAGGCCAACATCCGCAAGCGCACCGCGGACGTGGACCTCGAGTTCCACGAGTCGGACGACGACGTCGATCACGAGACCTGGCAGCGGTTCCGCAAGGAGAAGGTGCTCGCGGCGATCGAGGCGCTGACACCCGTGCAGCGCGAGGCGCTCGAGCTCGCCTTCTTCGGCGGCCTGACGCACGTCGAGGTCGCAGACAAGCTCGACATCCCACTCGGCACGGCCAAGACGCGCATCCGCAGCGCGCTGCTCCGCCTCCGCGACATCCTCGGCGACTCCGTCTCCGAGCTGCCCGGCGCGCCGGGGCTCGCCGGAGCCGACGCATGATCCACGACGATGCGGAGCTGCTGCTCGCGGCCGGCGCGGTCCTGGACGACCTGGCGTCCGATGAGCTCGAGGCCTACGAGACCCATCGCGTGGCCTGCGCCGAGTGCCGCCGGGTCGAGCTCGAGCTGGACCACGTCCTGGCCGACCTCGCCCTCGTCGTCCCGGAGCGCATGCCGCCGCCCGACCTGTTGGTCGGGATCCGCCGCGCGCTCGCCGCCGAGGCGGCCGCGCCGCG
>JANNHX010000652.1:0-6320 GCA_031404615.1 Chloroflexota bacterium | reverse complement strand
CGCTCCAGCCGCTGGCACTCGCGTAGTCGGCGATGCGGCGCGGCATGCCCCGCGAGGCCCAGCTGGTGCATCGGGAAGAAGGTCAGGTTGAAGCCGATGAACATCAGCACGAACTGGATCTTGCCCAGGCCCTCGCCCAGCATCCGGCCGGTCATCTTGGGGAACCAGTAGTAGATCCCGCCGAAGACCGCGAACACCGACCCCCCGAACAGCACGTAGTGGATGTGCGCGACGACCCAGTAGGTGTCGTGGATCGCGAAGTCCACCGGCACGGCGGCGGAGAACGCGCCGTTGATGCCGCCGATCAGGAACATCGTGAGGAAGCCGACCGCGAACAGGAGGGGCGTGCTGAAGGTCAGCTGGCCGCGCCACAGGGTCGCGATCCAGTTGAACATCTTGACGCCCGTCGGGACCGCGATGAGGAACGTCATCAGCGAGAAGAACGGCAGGAACACCGAGCCCGTCGTGAACATGTGGTGCGCCCAGACCGAGAAGCCCAGGGCGCCGATGCCCACCGTCGCGAACACGAACGCCTTGTAGCCAAAGAGCGGCTTGCGCGCGAAGACGGGGAGGATCTCGCTGATGATCCCCATCGCCGGCAGGATCATGATGTAGACCGCCGGGTGGGAGTAGAACCAGAACACGTTCTGGTACAGGACGGCGTTGCCGCCGTTCGCGGGGTCGAAGAAGTGGCCGCCGTAGTTGCGGTCGATGAACAGCATGACCAGCGCGCTGGTCAGGACCGGCGTCGCCATCAGGGTGAGCACGCCGGTCACGAGCACGGTCCACACGAGGATCGGCATCCGGAACAGGGTCATGCCCGGGGCACGCATCTTGAAGATGGTGACCAGGAAGTTGATCGCGCCCAGGATGGAGCTCGTGCCGATCAGGGTCAGGCCCATGATCCAGAGGTCTGTGCCCGTGCCGCTGTACTGCGCGCCCGAGAGCGGTGGGTACTCGGTCCAGCCGCTTGCGGCCGAGCCGCCCGAGACCAGGAAGCCCGAGGCCATGAGCGCGCCACCGAGCGGCAGCAGCCAGAACGAGAGGGCGTTGATGCGCGGGAACGCCATGTCCGGCGCGCCGATCTGGAGCGGCACGACATAGTTGCCGAAGCCCGCCAGGATTGGGATCACGAACAGGAACAGCATGAAGCTGGCGTGCATCGTGAATGCCTGGTTGTAGAACGCCTCGTCGATGAGCTGCAGACCGGGGACGGCGAGCTCCGCGCGGACGACGAGTGCGAGGATGCCGCCGGCCACAAAGAAGAGGATCGAGTTGATCAGGTACATGATCCCGATCTTCTTGTGGTCGGTGGTCGTCAGCCACTCGTAGAGGCCGCTGCGCACGGCAGGGGCAGCGGGATTGAGGGTCGTGGTGGCCATCCGGTCTGCTCCCTTACTGGACCGTGAGCGTGCCGGTCATGTTCGGATGGACCGTGCAGAGGAACGGGTAGGACCCTGCCTTGAGGGCCGGGACGCTGTAGTTGGTCTCACCGGGACCGGTGAACAGCTCGCCATTGAAGACGTCCGCGCCGCTCGCATCCTTGATGTGGATGTTGTGCGGGATCGCGTCGTCGTTCTTGAAGTGGACGGTGAACGCGGTGTCCGCGGGTGCCGTCAGGGCGTCCGTGCTGAACTTGGTGTCCTTCGCGCCCAGGTCGACCACCGGGCCCGCGGCCTCGCCGGAGGGCTGCGGAGCCGGCGTCGCCCTGGCCTTCTCGATCTGCCCCGTGAGCCAGGCCTCGAAGTCCGCCTTGGGCTTCGCGTGCACCTCGAAGATCATCGAGCCGTGGAAGGAGCCGCAGAGCTCCGCGCACTGGCCGCGGTAGGTCCCGGGCTCCTCGATCGTGAAGTCGAAGGTGTTGAGCTTCCCCGGCACGACGTCCCGCTTGAACAGGAACCTCGGGACGTAGAACGCGTGGATCACGTCCGGGCTGGTCAGCGAGATGTGGACCGGCTCGCCGACGGGAAGCACGAGGCCGCCGTCCTCGCCGACGGGGAGGGCCTGGCTGAACAGGACCTTGGCGTCAGGGCCGTCGGGGCCGTCGAGGTAGTCGAAGCGCCACTGGAAGCGGGCCGCGACCGCGCGGACGTTGACCTCGGAGGGGGTCCTGGCCTCGACCGTGTTGAGGGTCTGCCAGGACATCACGAACAGGAACAGGACGATCGCGGTGGGGATCGCCGTCCAGATGACCTCGACGAGGTTGTTGCCGTGGGTCTGCGGCGGGAGCGCGGGGTCGTCCGACGTCCGGCGGTAGCGGAAGACCGTGAACACGATCATGGCCTCGACGATCACGAAGATCGCGGCGCCGATGAGGAAGACGATGTCGTAGAGGTCGCGGGTGGCCTTCGCGCGGTCCGTGACCGGGGCCGCGCCACCGACCGGGAAGAAGCTGTCCCATGCCCGCTGGGGCGTGATCCCCGCTGCCAGGAGCACGCCGATCGTGGCCAGCGTGACCACGATGATGATCAGTCCGGCAAGGAGGGCGCCGGACCCCGTCCTGGGCCGGGAGGGCATCGACATCGGGTTCCTCAGCATGACGACCGGGCCCTGGGCGAGCCGTTGGAGGTCAGGAGCAGCGTGTCCGGGGACGCGCGCCGTCCCGGGTTGGGGGGCGCCGGACGCGCAGATCATACCCGAAGGTCCCGGGAATTGGGGTCCGATTGGGGCCTCGACCCCCTGCCAATGGTCACGGCGTCCCACGTGGCGCGATTCCGGTGAGAATGAGCTCGTGAACGCCGTCGATCGTCGTCCCCGTCTGGTCCGGCGCGCCTCGGCGGCGGCCGTGGGTCTCGGGCTCGGCCTCTCGGCGGCCCTGGCGCCGGTCGCCCTGGCGCCGGTCGTCCTCGCCCACGGCGGCACCGTGCCCGACGTGCCGCCCGACGTCACGAACCTGGTCTTCGGCTGGAGCGGCGACCCGCTCGTGTGGCTGCCGGCGATCGCTGCGCTCGTCCTGTGGTGGCTCGGGGTCCGGTCCGTCAACCGGGCGCACCCGGCGAACCCCGTCCCGCGGTCGCGCTCGGTGGCCTGGGCGCTCGGCGTGCTGGTCGTGGTCTTCGCGCTGGACTCGGGGATCGAGCGCTACGACACCACGCTGTTCTGGGTCCACATGCTCCAGCACATGCTCCTGACCCTCGTCGCGCCGCTCCTGCTCCTTTCCGCCGGGCCGATCACCATGCTGCTCCGCGCCGCGTCCCCCGGGACGCGCCGGCGCTGGATCCTGCCGCTGCTCCACGCCCGCGTGGTGCGGTTCCTCTCGTTCCCGGTCGTGTCCTGGCTGCTGTTCGCGGGCGTCATGTGGGCGAGCCACTTCTCGCCGCTGTTCGACGCTGCCCTGGAGAACGAGTGGGTCCACCGCATCGAGCACGGGCTGTTCCTCTCGGCCGCGCTGCTGTTCTGGTGGCCGGTTGTCGGGCCCGACCCGTCGCCGTGGCGGATGCGGCCTGCGGCGAAGGTGCTCTATGTCGGACTGCAGATGCCGCAGAACACGTTCCTCGCGCTCGCCATCTCGATGTCGTCGGTGCCGCTCTACCAGCACTACGTGACGACCGGACGGACGTGGGGCCCGACGCCCCTCGAGGATCAGCAGATCGCCGGCGGGATCATGTGGCTGGGCGGCGACCTGGTGTTCCTGACCGTGGTGATCCTGGCGGTGGTCGCATGGATGCGCGACGACGAGCGGCGGACGGTTGGCGAGGACCGGCGGCTCGAGCCGGAGCGGGCCGCCATTCGCGAGCGCGAGGTGCGGCTGGCGGCGCGCCGTGCGGCGGCGACCGCGACGACCGCGGCGCGCGAGGGTGGAGGGCCGGGCGCCGACGCCTGACTCCGTGCCACACCCCCTGGCACGCTTCCGTGCCAAATCGCGGTTGCTGGTGCAGGGCTCACCGCAGATTCGGTCGATTCTGGACCGAGCTCCTCACGTGATTCGGAATCCTGGCTCCCACACGTGCCGGAGCCCGTCGCCGGCGCCTGCCGGCCGCGACCCCGTCGCCCTACCCCTCCGCCGGGATTGGCGCCTCGAGGTAGGCCAGGAACCGGTCCGGGTCCACGTTGCCGCCCGAGACCACGCCGACGATCGGCCCGCCCAGACCCGTGAGTCCCGCCTCCGCGGCGCGGAACCGCATCGCAGCCACGGCGAGCGCTCCGGACGGCTCGACGACCAGCCGCGCGTCCTCGGCCGCGAGCCGGACCGCCGCCGCGATCTCCGCCTCGGAGACCGTGACGACAGCGTCGAGCTGGGTCGAGAGGTGGGCGAAGTTGAGCCGCCCGATCGACTGGGTCCGCGTCCCATCGGCGATCGTCCGGCTGACGCGCTCGGCCGGCCACTCGATGATCCGCCCGGCGGCCAGCGACTCCTGCGCGTCGGCGGCCAGCTCGGGCTCCACGCCGATCACGCGGGCACCCGGCACGAGGGCCCGGATCGCTGCCGCGACGCCGCTCGCCAGCCCGCCCCCGCCGATCGGCACGAGGACCGCGGCCACGTCTGGAAGGTCCTCCGCGATCTCGAGGCCCACGGTGCCCTGGCCGGCCACGATCCGGGGATCGTCGTAGGGCGGGATGATCGCGAGCCCGCGGCCCGCCGCGAGCTCCTCGGCGACGCGCCGCCGCTCCTCGGACGCCGTGCCCACGATCACGATCTCGGCGCCGTCCGCCTCGACCCGCGCGCGCTTGAGCGCCGGCGCGTCCGAGGGCATCACGATGACCGCCGGCACGCCGAACAGGCGGGCCGCGCGCGCGACGCCCTGCGCGTGGTTGCCGCTTGAATACGTGATCAGCCCGCGGGCCCGCTCCTCGGGGGTCAGCGCCGCCGCCGCGACGTACGCGCCGCGCAGCTTGAAGGCACCGATCGGCTGGAGCGATTCCGCCTTGAGCCAGTGGTTGCGGTCCGGCCGCCCGAAGGGGACCAGCGGCGTATGGATGGCGACCCCGCGCAGGACCGCCGCCGCGGCGCGGATGTCGGCGAGCGTGACGAGGGCCGGGAGGGGCTGTCCCTCGCTCATCGGCGGCGCCGGACCGTGCGCGAGCAGTCGATGCAGAGCGCCGTCCAGGGTAGGGCCTCGAGGCGCTCGGGCGCGATGGTGCGCCGGCACGAGGTGCACAGGCCGTAGGAGCCGGCGTCGAGCCGCGCGAGCGCCTCGTTGATCGCGGCGAGGTGTGCCTCGTTGTGGTCGCGGAGCGCAAGGTCCCGCTGCTGCTCGAAGACGTGGCTGGCGGCCGCGGCCTGCGAGCCGTACGTCATCTGGCCCGGGGAGATGACCTCGGACTCCCGGATTTCCACAAGCACACGGGCGCGCTCGGCGAGGAGGGCCTCGCGCGGGGCGATCGGAGTCTGGTCGTCCATGGCCCCGCGATGCTACCCCCGCCGGCCCGGCGCTCGTGAAGGGCCGTTCGGCCACCGCATAAGTGGCGGATAAGCGGCGTTGTGGACACTCCCCATCCCAGCCACCGGTCGAGGGCACCCGGAGGAGCGGCGAGCTGGGCAAGCAGGCCCGCGATGCGCGGGCAAGGAGGACCACGTGCTCTCGTCTGTCCGGCGCGCTCTCATGCTCGCCGTCTCCGCGGCCGCGGCCGCGCTGCCATTCATGGTCGTGCTCGTGGATGGAGCCAAGCGATGGCACTGACCGCCGAGGATGCCGGCCCCTGCGGCCACGCGCGCCGCTGGTAGGCCCGTCGCCTCAGGTCCGGCCGAGCGAGCCCCCGTCGGACGAGATCCTCGAGGCGAGCCAGACGGGGATCACGGACACCACGATCAGCACCAGCGCCACGACGTTCGCGACCGGGAGCTCGTTGGGGCGCTGGATGGCCGTGAGGATCCACATGGGGACGGTCTGGGTGCCGGCGCCGGCTGTGAAGTTCGTGACGATGATCTCGTCGAACGAGAGCGCGAACGCGAGCAGGCCGCCCGACAGCAGGGCCGTCCCCATCCCCGGCAGGGTGATGCGCCGGAATGTGGAGAAGGCGTCCGCGCCGAGGTCCACGGAGGCCTCCTCGGGCGAGCGCGGCATGCGCCGCAGGCGTGCGATGACGTTGTTGTAGGCGATGACCACGCAGAACGTGGCGTGGCCCACCACGATCGTCAGCAGCCCGAAGTCGATGCCGAGCGTCACGAACGAGGTGCGCAGCGCGATGCCCGTCACGACGCCCGGCAGGGCGATCGGCAGGACGAGGAAGAACGAGATGGTCTGCCTGCCGAAGAAGGAGTGGCGCGCGACCGCCATCGCGGCGAGCGTCCCGAGGCCGAGCGCCCGGGCGGTCGCGGCAGTGCCCACGAGGCTCGAGGTTCCGACCGCGGCGAGCCGCGTCGGGGTGGCGAGGGCCGC
>JANNHX010000651.1:0-4100 GCA_031404615.1 Chloroflexota bacterium | reverse complement strand
GTTTGATGCTTGCGGTACAAGTGGATGGAAGGCGCATTGACACGGTCGAAGGACTCGCCGACCGCGATGGACCTTCGCGCAGCGCCCCGTCGCACGGCCGATGGGCACCGGGCTCGAGCTCGCCGGCCGCCGCAGCGACGGGACGGAGTTCCCGGAGTTCCCGGTCGAGATCAGCCTCTCCCCGCTCGAGACGGCGGACGGACCCCAGGTGTTCGCGACGATCGTCGACATCACCGCGCGCAAGACGGCCGAGGCGCAGCTGCTCCAGGCGCAGAAGCTCGAGTCGATCGGGCGGCTCGCTGGCGGCATCGCCCACGACTTCAACAACATGCTGTTTGCGATCCGCGGCTACGCGGAGATGCTCGAGGAGGACCTGGCGCCCGAGCGCCGCGCCGAGCTCGACCCAGACCTCGCCCATGCGAACGCCGCCGCCATCACCGTCGTCGTCGAGCGGGCGACGATGCTGACCACGCAGCTGCTGGCCTTCGGACGGCGGGGGCAGATGACGCCCCGTGTTCTGGACCTCAACGAGGCAACCACCGCCCTGGCCCCGATGCTGCGCCGGCTGATCGGGGAGCAGGTCCACCTCGCCCTCGCGCTCGACGAGTCGGCCGGGCGCGTGCGCGTCGACCCTGGGCAGCTCGACCAGATCCTCGTCAACCTCATCGTCAACGCCCGCGACTCCATGCCCGATGGGGGCCGCGTGACGATCGCCTCGGGCAACGTCGTCTTCGACGAGCCGTATGCCCTGGAGCACTTCGACGTCCAGGTGGGTGCGTACGTCATGCTCGCGGTCAGCGACACCGGGACCGGCATGGACCGCGAGACCCGGGCCCACATCTTCGAGCCGTTCTTCACGACCAAGGGGCCCGGCAAGGGCACCGGCCTGGGCCTCGCGACGATCTACGGGATCGTGCGCCAGGCCGGCGGACACGTCTGGCTGTACTCCGAGCCCGGGCAGGGCTCGACCTTCAAGCTCTACCTCCCGCGCGTGGACGCGCCGGCGACCGACGAGGAGGCGCCCCAGGGCGGCGCCCGGGTGTCGCGCGGCACGGTGCTCGTGGTCGAGGACGAGCCCGCGGTCCGCGACATGACGATCCAGGTCCTCAAGCGGGCCGGCTGGACCGTGGTCGCGGTCGCGTCGGGCGGCGAGGCCCTGACGCTCGTCGACACGCGCGCGGAGCCGTTCGACGCCATGGTCAGCGACGTCGTCATGCCCGGGCTGTCGGGCATCGCCCTCGCGGAGCGCGTGCTCGACCGGCAGCCGGGGATGCGGGTCATCCTCCTGTCCGGCTACACGGCCGAGACGCTCGACCTCGAGCGGGTCGTGGAGCGCGGCGTGCGGTTCGTGCCGAAGCCGCTCTCCGGGCGGCAGCTGCTCGCCGCGCTCGCCGAGGAGTCACCGGCGGGCTGACTCGCCGCTCGCCGTTCGCCGCTCGCCGTTCGCCCTCCACACTCGCGTGCGCCAGTGCGCCGACCGGCTGACCGGCTGACGGCCGCCATCTCGTCGGGACCGGCGCAGCAGGGGCGGCGCCTTGGCAGGAGGAGCCGCTCCCCCACCAGAACTCCACGTCGGTCCGGGCCGGTCCGCGTCTCCGCGGCTCACTTCGCCTCGGCTACGCCTTACGGTGGTGGTGGAGCCAGGATCCGCCCGGAACGCCTCCAGGTACACCCGGGGGTGGTGCGCGCGACGAACCAAGGCCACCAGGCGCTTCTACCACTCCTGCATGGCGTAAATGCGTGGCAGCGGTTCATGGCGACCATCGGACCCGGCGTCCGCACCGAGCACGGGAGGCCCCGCGGAACGAGGAGACGAAGCATGCCGGCGACCCGGGACGACATCGCGAGGCAGTTCATGGCTCTCGCGTTCCGCTACGGGTACCGGCGGACGTCCATCGACGACGTCGCCCGCTCCCTGCGGATCTCGAAGGCGACGGTCTGCGACCACTTCCCCAGCAAGGAGGCCCTCCTCGGTGAGGCGGTCGCCGCCGCCCGTGCGCAACGGGCAAGCGTCGAGGGGCGCCTGATTGTCACGACGGCCGTCGTTCGCGTGAACCAGGTGATCCGCGCCGCCCTTGCCGATGTCCGCGCCTTCGATGCCTCGAACCCCCACCCGGAGATGACGGAGCCCGCCGAGATGACGGCCCGCGTCAACGCGGAGGTCTACACGCCGATGGTGCGCGAGATCGTCGAAGTTGGCGTGGCGACGGGCGAGCTTGACGTGCCGGACGCGGAGATGACCGCGGCGTTCTGCAGGAAGCCGTCCTCTGGGGACGGCGATCTGGGACCCTGGAGACCTCGGCCCGGTGGCCCGAGATGAACGTCGTGCTGTCGGCGCGCATCGCCGGCGCCCGTGTCGCGCGGGCTGCCGCCCGTACCTTCCCGAAAGGAGCCCGTCCGTGACCGGCACCATCCTCGTCACCTACGCGTCGCGCTACGGATCCACCCGTGAGGCCGCCGGGGCGATCGCCTCCAGGCTCACGGCACTCGGCCACACGACGACCGTGGCGCCCGTCAGCGAGGCCCGACCCCTCGACGGGGTCGCGGCGGTCGCGCTCGGGCCGCACCGTGCGGCTGACGGGACCGGGGCCGCGCGCCAGCAGCTGGACGCCGCCCTCGCGAAGCTGCCGTGGTTCCACCCGACCGATGTCGCCGTGTTCACCGGCCGCTACGACCCGAGCCGTCTGCGGCTTGCGGACCGCCTGATCACCGTGCTGCCGGCGAGTCCGCTCCACGGCGTCCCTGCACTCGACGAACGGGATCGCGTGCAGGTGGAGCGCTGGGCGGACTCGCTCGACAGCCGGCTCGCCGTGCCGGCCTGAGACGCCCGGGGCGCTGCCCGAGCGCGCCGCCCGCGCCGCAACCCCGCAGCCCGCTACCCCGCGCGGTGGGCGAGCAGCTCCAGGACGTCCAGGCGCGAGACCACGCCCGCGGCGCGCCCGTCGCGGACGGCGAGCAGCGCCGGCGCCCCGTCGGAGAGCAGCGCGAAGGCGTCGTCCAGGCTGGCGGCGACATCGAGCACGGGCAGCGGCCGGTCCATGACCTCGCCGACGGTTCGCTCCACGATCTGCGGGTCGCGATAGGCGCGGTCCAGGAGCCCCCGCTCGCTCACCGAGCCGACGATGCCCTCCAGCGCGTCGCCCTCGGGCGCCTCGGACACCGGGAGCTGACTCACGCCGAACCGCTGGAGGATCTCGATCGCCCGGCCGACGCGGTCCGTCGTGCGCGCGACGATCACGGAGGGCAGGTCCGGGCCGTGGCGGCGGTCCTTGAGCAGCTCGCCGACCCGCACCACCGCCCCGGTCGTCGCGAGGAGGCCGTGGGTCCGCATCCACTCGTCGTTGTAGAGCTTGGACAGGTAGTTGCGGCCACCGTCCGGGAGGATGACGACCAGCACCGCGTCGTTCGCGGTCTCCGGCTCCTCGCGCATGATGCGGGCCGCCTCGTCGAGCGCGGCGATCATCGCCGTCCCGCACGACTCGCCGGCCAGGATCCCCTCCTCGCGGGTAATGCGGCGGGCCATCGCGAAGGCGTCGCGGTCGCTGACGCGGACCCAGCGGTCGACGACGGCCGGGTCGTGCGTGCCCGGGACGAAGTCCTCGCCGACGCCCTCGGTCAGGTAGCTCCGGGCCGTGTCACCAGAAAGGACGGAGCCCTCGGGGTCGGCGCCGACGACCCGGATCGCCGGGTTCTGCGCACGGAGGAAGCGCGCGGTGCCGGTGATCGTGCCCCCGGTCCCGGCGCTCGCGATGAAGTGCGTGATCCGGCCACTGGTCTGGGCCCAGATCTCGGGGCCGGTCGTGCGCTCGTGGGCCGACGGGTTCTCCTGGTTCCAGTACTGGTCCGGCTTGAAGGCGCCCGGGATGTCACGGGCCAGCCGTGCGGCGACCGAGTAGTAGCTCTCCGGCGACTCGGGGGCGACGTTGGTCGGGCACAGGACGACCTCGGCGCCGTACGCGCGGAGCAGGGCCTGCTTCTCCGACGACTGCTTGTCGGCCATGACGAAGATGCAGCGATAGCCCTTGAGGGCGGCCGCGATCACCAGGCCGTGGCCGGTGTTGCCGGACGTGGGCTCGATGATGGTCCCGCCGGGCCTGAGC
>JANNHX010000650.1:0-4470 GCA_031404615.1 Chloroflexota bacterium | reverse complement strand
CCCTGGTCGACGCACAGGATCGGGCGGTCGGCGACCTGGTACTTGAGCCGGTTGGTGCCCCGGATGTCCTTGGCGGTCATCACGCCGGCGACGCCGGGCATCGCCGTGGCCAGGGTGGTGTCGATGGCCCGGATCCACGCGTGTGCGTGGGAGCTGCGGACGACCGCGATCTCGAGCGCGCCGGGCATCCGGATGTCCGCGCCGAAGCGGGCGACACCGGTCGCCTTGGCCATGGCCGACGGGCGCGGGAACGAGGTGCCGATCGCAGGCGCGTCCTCGGCCGGCATCAGCTCCGCGGGCGTCACCTCGCCGCGCATGAACCGGCCGGCGAGCTGGACGGCGTCGATGATCTTGACGTAGCCCGTGCAGCGGCAGAGGTTGCGGCGGAGGGCGCGCTTGACCTCGTCGCGGGTGGGGTCGTCGTTCTCGCGGAGGAGCTCCTCGGCCGTGACGATCATCCCGGGGATGCAGAAGCCGCACTGGACGGCGCCCGCGAGGACGAAGGCCTGCTGGAGGAGGTTGGGCGCATCGGGCGTGCCGAGGCCCTCGATCGTGGTGACCTCGGCGCCCTCGAGCGAGCCCGCCTTCGTGATGCACGAGAGGACGGCCTTGCCGTCGACCAGAACCATGCAGGTCCCGCACTGGCCCTTGCGGTCACAGGACTGCTTGGTGCCTGTGAGGCCCAGGTCCTCGCGGACGATGTCGAGCAGGACCGTCTGCTTCTCGTCGGCGACGACCTCGATGGGCCGCCCGTTGACGGTGACGTTGAGCTTCCTCACGAGACGCCGCTCCTCCACGAACCCTGAGTCGCCGGGACATCGCGCGCGCCGACGGCAGCGGGCCACCGGCCAGCCGCTCTCAGGACAGGTGCCGATCGTAGGGGCAGCCCGCGGGGGAGCGATGAGCCGGACGGCCCGTCGTGCGCGGTCCCGCTGGTCCGGCCCTCGTGCCGGCGACGGGGCCACGAGCCGCCCGGCGGCGCGAGCTCTTGAGCTACGGGCCGCCAAGCCGCGCCGACGCACGGTGGATCGCCGCGAGCAGGGCGGTCCCGCCACCGGACGGCGACAGGATGTTTGGTTGCACGTTGCCAACCTGCAGCGTCGGGTGCAGCGTCACCTGGGCCAGCCGCTTGCCGGTGAAGGTGAGCTCCACGAGCAGACCCTCCTGCGTCCGCTCGTCGTGCATGAGGCTGAACACGAGGTTGCCCATCGAGTAGACGACGAGCCGGTTGCCGAACAGCCGGATGGGGCCGGCCCAGTGCGAGTGGCCGCCGATGACCGCATCCGCTCCGGCCGCGAGGATCTTCGGGGCGAGGTCGGCCTGCTGGCTGTTGAGCCGGTCGGTGTACTCGACGCCCCAGTGCGGGAACACGATCACGACGTCCGCCCCGGCGGCACACGCGCCCTTGATGTCGGCACGGATCGCGGGCATGGACAGGGCGGCCGCGCCCGCCCGGGTCGAGGTGGCGTTGGGTGAGCCGCCGATCCCCCCGTAGGCCCCGACGCCGTTGTAGGCGAGGATGGCGATGCGCAGGCCGGCCGCGGTCATCCATGCCGGGCGGCGGGCCTGGGTGCTCGTCCGGCCCGCTCCCGCGTGGCGGATGCCCAGCACGTCGAGATTGCGGATCGTGTCCCGGACGCCGCTCGCGCCCCAGTTGCGGATGTGGTTGTTGGCGAGCGAGACGACATCGATGCCCGCGTACCGGAGTCCCCTGAGCAGGTCCGGGTCCATCGAGAAGATGTAGCCGGAGGTGTGGTAGCGGAAGTCGTCGGGAGCGGGGCCCTCAAGGTTGACCATGGAGACGTCCGCGCCGCGCAGCAGCGAGCGGACCGCGCCGTTCGCGTGGACCCGGACCCCCTTGACGATCCGGAACCCGGGATAGCCACAGCAGTAGCGGGACGTGATCTTCGCCAGGCCGCCGTTCCAGGGATAGGTGGCGCCCAAGCCGTCGATGACGAGCCGCCGGTACATATAGCGGTCGAGCATCACGTCACCGCCGGCGACGAGCGTCCAGGCGGCGGCCGGGCGAAAGGTCGAGGGCGCGGCGTCGGCGGGCTCCGCGACCAGGAGCGGCCATGTGGCGAGGTCCCGGACGCGTCCGCCGCCGAACAGGCCGACCCCACCCACGGCGAGGGCCCGGACGGCCGGGGAGACGTCCTCGGCGCGGAGGATCCCGAGGGCACCGGGCGAGGCGGCGAGAGCGGTCCGGACGTCGGCCGGCGACAGCGCTCGGACGTTGGTCCCGGGGCGGACGCCCAGGTCCGCGGCGAGGGACGGCAGGTCCGGGGCGCTGACCAGGACGCGCCGGGGAGTGGAGCCGCCACCGGCGAGCGCCGCCGCGAGGGCGGCGCGGGTGATGGAGCGCTCGGTCGACCAGAACCCGGTGACGGGGACCAGCGGGACGAGGACCGGCGAGGGCGCTGCCGTGGGCGCAGGCACGACGCTGGGCGACGGATCGGCGCCGGGCGACGGGTCCGTGCCCGATGACGGGTCGATGCTCGATGACGGGGCGGAGGAGGCCACCTCGGCGGGCTCCACCAGGGACACGAGCGCCGCGGGCGCCTCGATCACGCCAGGCTCGACCATGCCGGGCTCAAGCGCCGGCGTCGCGGGCGCCGCCGCGCACCCGGCCAGGACAAGCGCCAGCCCCAGGGCGGCGACCATCGACACCCTCGATCTCCGGATCGATCCGCGTGCCCAGATCCCCAACCCGCCTCCCGCACTGCCCTGGCGGCCGGAGAGGCCCCCTTGGTCGACGAGCGTGCTCGGCTGCCCGGGTCGCGCACAGGTCCATTCGGCGACGTATGACGGGCCGCCCATCCCCCGTTTTCGGCGCCCGAAGGCGGCGGCGGCGTGGCGACGGTACCGGGACGCAACCCCACCGTCACGCCGGAAATGGTTGCGCGCCCCATCGGTGGCCTGCCACCATGCCGCCCGTGAAGCGAACACCGATCGGTCTGATGTGCATGCGCAGGCGGCCCCGCCGTACGGAGGATGGGGTCTGAGGTCCGCGCACACCTGACTAACGGGAAGCGGGACCACAGATCGGGTCCCGGGGCCGCAGTTCCAAGCCGGAACTGCGGTTTTTGTTTCCTCCGAGACGCGCGGCGGGTGTCCGCCAGACCAGACGACCGGCTCCCCGGCCGCCCGGACCTGCACCGGCACCTTCCGCGAACCGTCCAAGGAGACGTCCCGATGACCACCGAGATCCTGCCCAACGGTGTCAACACCCCCGCCATCACTGCCTTCGCCGGCCGCCTCGCCGAGGCGGCCCCGCCCCAGGGCACCCCGTTCAACACGTCCGTCACGTGGCGCGGCGGGTTCCGTAACGAGATCCAGGTCCGGGACCTCGCGCCCACGTTCGCGGACGAGCCCGAGATCCTCGGCGGCACCGACACGGCGGCCAATCCCGTCGAGCAGGTGCTGGGCGCGCTGGGCTCCTGCCTGGCCATCGGGTACACGGCGGGCGCCACGGCCCGCGGCATCACGATCGAGGAGCTGCGGATCGACCTCACAGGGTCGATCGACCTCCCCGTGTTCTTCGGGCTGAAGGAGGGTCACGCCGGCTACGAGGGCGTCGACGCCCGCGTCCATCTCGTTGCCGATGCGTCGCCTGAGGCCATCGCCGAGCTCCACGAGGCCGTCGTCCGGACGTCCCCCGTGGGGCACACGCTGGCGCGGCCGGCGGCCGTCAACGTGCGGCTGGTGTAGCCGCGGCGCTCGATCCGTACCGGGGCGGTCGCCGCGTGGCGGCCGTCCCCGGTTCCCGACGAGGACCCGTGACCCGGTCAATGCTCCGTGGCCGGGAGCCCCCACGCGATCCACGAGACGCCGAGCCACACCGCGACGATCGCCGCGGCGACCGTCACGACGGCGGCGCGCTGGATGGTTCGCGCCAGCGCCCTCGTGTCCCGGACTCGGACCCCGATCACGAGCGCACCGACCCAGCGCCCGGGGACCGGCGGAACCCCTCAGAGCTGCTTGTAGCGCGGCCCCTCGCCACCCTCGGGCGGCGCCCACTTGATCACGTCGGACGGGCACTTGACGGAGCAGGCCATGCAGTGGAGGCAGTTCGAGGGGGAGAGCACCACCTCGGAGCCGCTCCAGCGGTAGACCTGGCCCGGGCAGAAGTGCGTGCACGCGTTGCCGTATTCCGCCTCGCACGAGACGCAGGCCTGCGGGTCCGTGATCTCGCTATGGGACGGCTCGTCTTCGCGGTGGAGGGTCCCGGTGAGCGCGACGAACGTGGCCCCGTCCATGCGCCCCGGGTCCGGCCGGTTGAGCCGGGCGCCCTTCTTCGTCGCCTCGCCGTCAACCACCCCCGGGCTGCTACCCACCAGCCACGGCTCACCAGTGCGCCTGGTCGTCTCCGTCGACGCCGCGACCCTGCTCACCCACCTCGGCGACCAACCCTTCGGTGACCAGCCAGGCCAGCCCGGTGGCACTCACACCGCGATGGCCCAGCTGCCC
>JANNHX010000649.1:0-1617 GCA_031404615.1 Chloroflexota bacterium | reverse complement strand
GCCACCCTCGGCCAGTGGTCGGACCAGCCCGTCTCCATCGGGGTGGTCGTTACCGCCGTGCGGCGGCAGGTCAGCAAGAAGTCGGGGGCCGAGTTCGCCCGCCTGTCCGTCGAGGACTTCTCCGGCGCCGGCGAGATCCTCGTCTTCCCCGAGGCCTGGGCGGCCAGCGGTGATCGCGTGCAGACCGATGTCCCGGTGCTCATCAAGGGTGGCTATTCGCGACGCGACCAGGGCGTCGACAACCCGACCTTCATCGTCGAGAGCGTCACCCGCCTCGCCGAGCTGCGCACCACCGGCAAGATTGCGGTGGCCATCGAACTGGCCGCCGGCAACGGCCTCGCTGGCGGGGTGATGCAGGACGTCCGGGTGGTCGCCGAGTCTCATCCCGGCTCGGCGCCGCTGGAGCTGCACTGGCGGGGTACGGATGGCGCGACGACGCGCTTCCGTTCATCATCTCTGACCGTCTCCACGGCCAGCGGTTCGCTGATGGAACTACGAGCACTCCTCGGTGAGGAGCGCGTGCGCCTGGTGCGCGGGAGCTGACATGGGCACATCCTCCATGGAGTTCGAGAGGCCGATCAACGAGCTCGAGAAGCAAATCGAGGAGCTGCGACGCAGCGCCGAGGACAAGAGCATCGACATGGCCGTGGAGCTGGAGCCGCTCGAGCACAAGCTGGGCGAGCTGCGCCAGGAGATCTACCGCAACCTGACGCCGCTGCAGAAGGTGCAGGTGGCGCGGAACTCGCGGCGCCCGTTCACCACCGACTACCTGAAGACCGTCTTCACCGACTTCATCGAGCTGCACGGTGACCGGCTCTTTCGCGATGACCCGTCGATCATCGGCGGATGGGCGCGCCTCGACGGCGAGACGGTGATGATCATCGGGCACCAGCGCGGCCGCGACACCAAGGAGAATATCCATCGCAATTTCGGCATGCCCCACCCCGAGGGATACCGCAAGGCGCTCCGCCTCATGCGTCTGGCCGAGAAGTTCCACGTGCCGGTGCTCACCTTCATTGACACGCCGGGCGCGTGGGCCGGCCTTGGCGCCGAGGAGCGCGGACAGTCCGAGGCCATCGCCCGCAACTTGTTCGTCATGAGCGAGCTGCAGGTGCCCATCATTGCCACCGTCATCGGCGAGGGCGGATCGGGCGGCGCGCTGGCCCTCGGCGTCGCCGACCGCATCCTGATGTTCGAGCACTCCGTCTACTCGGTGATCACCATCGAGGGCTGCGCTGCGATCCTGTGGAAGGACGGCAAGAGCCCCGAGATGCGCGAGCGCGCCGCCAGCGCGCTGCGCATCACCGCCCCCGACCTGCTGGAACTCGGCATCATCGACGAAATCCTCCCCGAACCGCTGGGGGGAGCGCACGCCGACCATGCCGCGACGGCCGCCACGTTGCACGAGCACCTCGTGCGCCACCTCGACGAGCTTCGCAAGTACAAGCCCGAGAAGCTCGCCAGAAAAGACCTCACGGCCCGCCGCCCGACCGTCCCCGCAGAAGAGTTCCATGCTTTGGCGGAAGCCTTCGACACCAAGGTCAAAGGCATCCGCGCGGCCCGCGATACGAAGTCGCGCGATCTTGCCGCCCAACGCGATGCCGCGCAGAAGACGTT
>JANNHX010000648.1:0-7971 GCA_031404615.1 Chloroflexota bacterium | reverse complement strand
CCTGCCGACGCGCCCTCGTTCGCGCCGCCCGCACCGCCGCCCGCGGCCGGGTACGCCGCGCCGGAGGCTCCCGCCCCGCAGCCCGTCGCGACGATGCCCGTCGAGGCTGCGGCGACCGGCTCGCGCCCGGGCCGAAGCATGCTCAAGTGGCTCGTGGCCGCGGTGGTCGTGCTGCTGGTCGCGGGCACTGTGGCCGGCGCCACGCTGCTGCTCACCTCGGACTCGGGCGACCCCGCGGTCCTCGCCTGGTCGCCGGCGGACTCCGTCGCGTACAGCGAGCTCCGCCTCGACCTCCCGGGCAGCCAGTCCGCCGAGCTTGCGAAGGTCATGAAGGCCTTCCCGGGGTTCGAGGACCAGGCCGCGTTCCCAGTCAAGCTCTCCGAGACCCTCGACCTGCTGGTCGGCAAGGCGTCGGACGGCAAGATGAGCTGGAAGAACGACATCGAGCCGTGGTTCGGCGGCCAGGTCGGCGGCAGCGTCGGGCCCATCCCGGCCAAGGCCGACGCGTCCGCGACCCGCTTCGTGCTCCTCGTCTCCACCAAGGATGCCGCCAAGGCGGGCGCCTGGATGGACGGGCTCGTCAAGGCGGACACCGCGGTGACCACCACAACGGAGACCTACAACGGCACGACGATCACGGTCATCACGCCGCCCGACGGCTCGATCAAGGACTTCGCGAACATGCAGGCGGCGTACGCGACCGTGGGGCCCGTGCTCGCGCTGGGTGACGTGACGTCGATCAAGGCCGTCATCGACACCAAGGGCACGACCGGACTCGCGACCAACGCCCAGTTCAAGGAGGCCTCGACCTCCGTCTCGGGGGACCGCCTCGGCTTCTTCTACGCCGACGTCAAGGCCATCGCCGCGGGCGCCGAGTCGCTCGCCGGGCAGGCCGGCGCCGCCGCGTCGATGCCGTCGCTCCCGGCCTTCCTCAACGACTGGACCGCCCCATGGGTCGCCGCCGCCTTCCGCGCGTCGAACGGCGCCTTCGTCGTCGACACCCGCTCGCCGCACGTCGCGGCGGCCGGCGCGCCGAAGAACAGCGAGTCCAGGCTCCCGGGCCTCGTCCCGCCGACCACCGTCGTCCTCGCCGAAGGCCACAACGTCGGCGAGTCGCTCGCCAGGCTCAAGGAGCAGCTCGCGTCGGACCCGGACCTCAAGGACGCGGTCAAGCAGATCGATGACGCCCTCGCCATCGTCGGCGGCTTCGATGCCGCGACCGGCTGGATGGACGAGGTCGGCGTCGCGATCACCCGCGACGGCGACACCATCGGCGGCGGGCTCGTCGTGACCCCGACCGACGCGGCGGCGGCCGAGAAGCTGCTCAACCAGCTCAAGGCGTTCGTCCAGCTCGGCGGCGCCCAGGCCGGCATCACCGTCGAGGACGAGGAGTACAACGGCACCACGATCACGGTGATCGACCTGTCCGGCCTCGGTGGGCTGGTCGGCGGCATGACGGACGGGGCGGTTTCGGCCCCCTCGGACCTCAAGATCGCCTACGCGGCTACCGACGAGGTCGTGGTGCTCGGCTACGGCACCGACTTCGTGAAGGGTGTTCTCGACGCCCGTACCGGCGACTCGCTCGCGAAGTCCCAGCGCTTCGCTACGGCGCTGGTCCAGGCCGGCACGTCGCATGCCAGCCTGTTCTGGCTCGACATCGCCGGCGTCCGCGACTTCGCCGAGGGCATGGTGCCCTCCGATATGAAAGGCGACTACGACACGAACGCCAAGCCGTACCTGCAGGCGTTCGATAGCCTCATCTCCACCCAGGTTCCCGGCGAGAAGATCGACAGCGGAACCCTCATCATCCGCGTGACCGGCAGCTGAGCCTGCCACCACCGACCACGCCACTACCCCAACACAGCCCAAGAACGCGGGCCCGGCCCAACGGGCCCGCCAGTGGAGGAGCACCGAACCACATGTCCGTCCGCATCCGCCTGACCCGTGTCGGGGCGACCAAGCAGCCGACGTACCGGCTGGTTGTCGCCGACAGCCGCTCGGCCCGTGACGGCCGCGCCATCGACACGATCGGGCACTACAACCCGCGCACCGATCCGATCGAGCTCGTCGTCGACGAGGCCAAGGCCAAGGACTGGATGTCCAAGGGCGCCCAGCCGTCCGACACCGTCCGCCGCCTGTTCAAGCAGGCCGGCGTCCTCCCCGGCGGCAAGTAGGCCTCCCGATGGCTGCCGCTGAGCTGGTCGAGTACGTCGCCAAGTCCCTCGTGGACGATCCCGACGCCGTCACCGTCGAGGTCGTCAACGGGGAGGACGGCACCATCATCGAGCTGCACGTGGCCGAGTCCGACATGGGCAAGGTCATCGGGCGCAACGGCAGCGTCGCCAAGGCGCTCCGCACGCTGCTCAAGGTGACGTCCGCCCGGTCGGGCGAGCCGGTCAGCCTCGAGATCGTCTAGGGAGCCGGCGCTGGCTCCCAGGCGCCCCGCCGCGGACGGCCAACCGGCCTCCGGCGGGTCTGAATCCGCCGCGCCCGGCACCGCCCCGGCGCGGCTGGTCGTCGCCCTGGTCCGCGGTCTCCGCGGGCTGCGCGGCCAGGTCCGCGTCGAGCTCCTCACGGATCGCCCGGAGGAGCGCTTCGGCGTGGGCACGACCCTGACCATCGAGGGGACGGACCGCAAGCTCACCATCGCCGAGTCGTCCGCGGTCGCGGACGGGCCGGGCTGGTGGCTGACGTTCCGCGGGATCTCCAGCCGGGAGGCTGCGGACGGACTCCGGGACCTGTACCTGGAGATCGACGCGCCCGTCGAGGATCGCGAGCCCGGCCGCTGGTTCTTCCATGAGCTCGAGGGCCTGGCCGTCCGCACGACGAGCGGCGAGGACCTCGGCACGATCGAGGAGATCTACCGGGCGGGCGGCGCCGAGGTCTTTGTCGTGCGTGGCCCGCGCGGCGAGATCGACATCCCGGGCGTCATGGGGATCGTCGCCGAGCTGGCCCCTGAGCGCGGCGTGATGATCGTCGACATGGACCTGCTCGACATGGATGCGCGCCCCGTCGACGACGAGGAGTACGTGCGTCCGCGCGACCGCCGGCCGCAGAAGCAGGTCAAGCCCAAGGGCCCGGCCCAGCCGCCCAAGGGCACGGGGCCCATCCGCAAGCCCGTGGATCCCGCGGCGCCGACAGGCGAGCCGAAGGCGAAGCGTGCGCACCGCGCCCCGACCGAGCCCGTGGCGGAGGATGGCCTCAGGATCAAGGGCACCCGCGCAGCGAAGACCGAGTCGAGGGCCGGGGGCAAGGGCAAGCCGAAGCCCGAGCCCGCGCCGAGACCGGCGCCGGCGATGGAGGTCGACGGGTCACCCGCCTGGACGTCCGCACCGTCAGCCGAGCCCGCGTCGCCCGCCCCCGATCCGGACGCCCCAGCGCCCGACGCCTGATGCCCCTCGAGGTCGACGTCCTGACCCTCTTCCCGGCGATGGTTGAGGGCCCGCTTTCGGAGAGCATCCCCGCGCGCATCCAGGAGCGCGGCCTCGCGACCGTGCGCGTGCACGACCTGCGCGCGTCGGGTCTGGGCAAGCACCGGACGGTCGACGACTACACGTACGGCGGGGGGGCGGGCATGGTCCTGCGCCCCGAGGTCGTCGCATCGGCGCTCGCCGAGGTCCGGCGCCCGGACTCCACGGTCATCCTCCTGGACCCGGCGGGGCAGGTCTTCCGCCAGGCGACGGCCCACGCGCTCGCCGAGCGGACGCACCTCGTGTTCCTGTGCCCGCGCTACGAGGGCGTCGACGAGCGGATCCGGACGATGGTGGACCTCGAGCTCTCGATCGGGGACTATGTGCTCACCGGCGGGGAGCTCGCGGCGCTCGTGGTCCTGGATGCGGTCCTGCGGCTGCTCCCAGGTGCCATCGACGAGGCGTCCACCACCGAGGAGTCGTTCGCGGCCGGGCTCCTGGAGTACCCGCAGTACACGCGCCCCGCGACGTTCGACGGTGTCTCCGTGCCGCCGGTGCTCGTCTCGGGGCACCACGAGCAGGTCCGCAAGTGGCGCCTCAAGGAGTCCCTGCGCCGCACGCTGGACCGCCGGCCGGACCTCATAGAGGGCCGCATCCTCACGAAGGAGGAGGGCAAGCTCCTCGCCGAGCTGCGTACCGAGGCAACGACGGCCGAGGCCGAGCCCGAGTCTGTGCCGGGAGTCCCCGGCGACACCCCGGAGTCTCGCGCCTGACACGGGCCCTCGGGCGTGCTATCCTCCGCCGTCGGCCGTGCCGTCTGTGGCTCGCCGTCCCGGAACCCGTGACCCCCGCAGCCGCGGCTGCCGACGACCGAACAAGGATCCACCACCCGTGAACGTGCTCAACGAGATCGTCCAGGACCAGATCCGGACCGACCTGCCCTTGATCACCCCCGGCGACACCGTCAAGGTGTCCGCCAAGGTCGTCGAGGGGACCCGCGAGCGCATCCAGGTCTTCGAAGGCCTCGTGATGCGGATGCGCAACGCCGGCATCGCGTCGACGATCACCGTGCGCCGCATCGCGTCCGGCGTCGGCGTCGAGCGATCGTTCAAGCTCAACAGCCCGCGCATCGAGAAGATCGAGGTCGTCCGCCACGGCCAGGTCCGCCGCGCCAAGCTGTACTTCCTGCGCAACCGCGTCGGCAAGGCCGCGACCACGCTTCGCGAGCGCCGCTAGCCTCGCCGCCGGGCCCCCGCCCGGCACGCGAACCGCAGCCGACCCCCGCCAGGTGCGGGGGTCGCTTCGTGTCGGGGACCGGAACCGTCAGACCTCGACCGTGCCCCCGATGCCCGTCTCGCTCTGGCCCCAAGTCCAGAATCGTCCCGTCGGCGCCCTGCGAAGGGCGTTGCATGGGGCGAGTGTGCCACCCAGGCGCGGTACCCTTCCGCCCGATGGCCGTGATCGTCCCTACCCTCCGCTTCGAGCGCCCCCTGTGGCGCGACGGCGCGACGCGGATCGCCGGCGTGGACGAGGTCGGTGTGGCGCCCACATGCGGGGCCGTCGTCGCCGCCGCCGTGATCATGCCGCCGAACTGCCACCGTATCGAGGGCGTCCGCGACTCCAAGACGATGTCCGCCGCCCAGCGCGAGCGCCTCGCACCGGTCATCCGCCGGCGGGCCATCGCAGTCGGCGTCGGGGCCGCGTCCGTGGCCGACATCGATCGGCTCAACATCTACCACGCGACCCACCTCGCCATGCGCCGCGCGATCGCGCGGCTCGGCGGCCACGACCACGTCCTCGTCGATGGCAACCGCATCGCCGACTTCGAGCGCCAGGTCGGGCCGTACACCGCCATCGTCGACGGCGACGCGCTGGTCTATTCGATCGCCTGCGCCTCGGTCGTCGCAAAGGTCATTCGCGACCGAATGATGGACCGCCTCGCCGCCCGCTACCCGCTGTACGGCTGGGAGCGGAATGCGGGCTACGCCACGAAGGAGCACCGGGACGCGATCCGCGCGCACGGCCTCACGCCGCACCACCGCTCCAGCTGGCAGGCGCTCCAGGTCCTGCTCGCGGGCGACCAGCTCGGCCTGTTCGACTCCGTGCCCGTGATCGATCCGACGACCGTGGCCCTGTGCGAGGACGACCCTGGACCCGACGGAGCCGACGGCGTCACCCCCGAGGGGCTCGCGGTCACCGGCTGAGTGCCGCCGTCCATCGTCCGATCCGGGGGAGGGCGTGTGGCGCCGCACGGCGCACAATGGCCCGAAGCGCGCGGCGTCCATCCCGTAATCCCGGCGCCACCTCGGAGGGCCCCACCCTTGGCCGACCCGAAGCGCACCCGCCTCGTCTTCCTCGGCTTCACCAACGAGATGCTCGCCCGCACCGTCTGGGAGGTCATCAAGGAGTGCCGCGACGCGAAGGCGATCACGATCGACGACGTCGCCCTGGTCAGCGAGGCCGTCGGCGGCAAGGTCACCATCACCAATGACAAGAAGGACGACCCGGGCGCGGTCCGCGGCGGTGTCTTCGACGGCACGGCGGGGCTGGTCCTCGCGACGATGCTCGGGCCGGTGGGGCTTGGCGCGGTCGCGGCAAGCGCGGCCGTGGGTGCCGTCGCTGCGGCGGTCAAGGACAGCGGCATCAGGAGCGACGACATCACCGAGGTGTCCAAGCTCATGGCCGACGGCCGGAGCGGGCTCATGATCGCGATGCCGCTCGACGCGGCCGAGCGCTGGGAGGCCTTCGTTGCCCTGCATGCGGAGTTCCACAGCTCGGACCACAGGCACGCGGTCGACATCGTCCCGGGCCGCTCGTTCGAGCAGGCCCTCGAGGAGTACCGGCGCGACGAGGAGGCTTGATCGCGGACCCTCGCCGCACGCGCGTAAGCGGGCGGTGAGTGGCGCGCGCCATGCTCCCCGGCATGGAGCGTGCATCGTCCACCGAGGCGCAGAGGATCGGCGACGAGGGCGAGGCCCTGGTCGCCGCCCGCCTGGCCGCCGCTGGCTGGACGGTCCTGGCACGCAACCTGCGGCTCGGGCGGGACGAGGTGGACCTGCTTGCCGTGGATCCCGGCCCACCGGCGATGCTCGTCATGGTGGAGGTCCGCCGGCGCGGCCGCCGGGACTACGGCCTCGCGGAGGAGACCCTGGACTGGCGCAAGCGCGTGGCGATGCGGCGCGCCATGGGGGCGCTCCTCGAGGCGGGTACGCTGCCTGACGGGCGCCCGCTTCCGTCGCTGCCGATGCGCCTGGACCTCGTGGCGATCGATCCCGGGCCCAGCGGCGAGCCGAGCGTCCGGCACCACCGGGGGATCCGGCCCTGAGCGGGACCGACGCCTCCCCCCGAGGGGCGCGGGAGACCCCCTGTGCTACACTCCCGGCCGCCGCGGCATGCCCGCGGTGGTCAACCACGCCCGCGCCGGCACCTGCCGGTACGGAGCACACACGCGGATCACCACCCGAACGGGACGGTGCCATCGACCGGCCGAGAGCGCGCCGGCACGAGGCCCCCGCCGGGGATCCGCGGAGGCACAAACCGCCAGGAGGTCACCCAGTGCCCACCGCATCGATGCGCCAGCTGCTCGAGGCCGGCATCCACTTCGGACACCAGACCCGTCGCTGGAACCCGAAGATGAAGCCGTTCATCTTCGCGGAGCGCAACGGCATCCACATCATCGACCTGGCGCAGACCGTCAAGCGCCTGGACCTGGCCCTCGCGTTCGTCACCGAGACCGTCGCTCGCGGCGAGTCCGTGCTCTTCGTCGGCACGAAGAAGCAGGCCCAGGAGCCGGTGATGCAGGAGGCCATCCGCGCCGGCCAGCCCTACGTCACCAAGCGCTGGCTCGGCGGCATGATGACGAACTTCGTCACCATCAAGAAGCGCATTGGCCTGCTGGACCAGCTCGAGGCTCGCCAGCTCGCCGGTGACTTCGACCGCCTGCCGAAGAAGGAGGCCGCGCTGCTGACCGAGGAGCTGAACAAGCTCCAGGCCACGCTGGGCGGCATCCGCAAGATGAAGCGCCATCCGGGCGCCATCTTCATCGTCGACCCGCATCGCGAGCGCATCGCCGTCACCGAGGCCAACAAGCTCGAGATCCCGGTGGTCGGGACCGGCGACACGAACGTCGACCCGGACGAGCTCGACTACATCATCCCCGCCAACGACGACGCGATCCGCGCCATCCGGCTGCTCTGCCAGCTGGTCGCGGACGCCGCGATCGAGGGCCAGCGCCAGCGGGCGGCCCACGCCTCGTCAGAGGCCGAGGCGCCCGAGCAGCAGCAGGCCGCGGTCGAGGTGCCGGAGTTCGACGAGGCGGCCGCGGCCGACCTGGTCGCCCAGCTCGCCGCCGGCGGCACGCTGTCGTTTGACCCGGACATGGACGACGACCTCCTCCCGGGCGCTCCGAAGGCCGATGGCGGCACCCAGGACGCCCCGCCCGCGGCCCCGGCCGCCGGCTGATCCCTCCCGGGACTACGGCTCAGCCGCCGTCCCGGGCCTGCCGCCCGGCGCGTGACCCGCGCCGGCGCGGGTCACGGCATACCCACCCACCTGCGCGCGG
>JANNHX010000647.1:0-12785 GCA_031404615.1 Chloroflexota bacterium | reverse complement strand
GAAGGGCCACCCCGCTGGCGAGGACCGGATCCAATTTCTGGTCGACCATCAGGACGGCGGCGACGGCGCCGGTGAAGGCTGCCACCGAGCCGACCGACAGGTCGATGTGGCCGATGACGATGACGAGCAGCATCCCGAGGGCCATCACGATGATGTAGCCGTTCTGGAGGAAGACGTTCGTCACGTTGAGCGGCTTGAGCATCGTCCCGTCGGGGACCGCCCACTGGAAGTAGACGATGCTGATGAGCAGCGCGACGAGCATCCCGTACTGGCGAACGTTGCCGCGCAGGAATGCGAACAGCTCCCGACCGCGGCCACGCCTGACGGCGGGGCCCTGGCTCGGCGTGGCGGTGCCGGATTGAATGCTCACAGGATGACTTCCTCGACCCCGGCTCGGGCGAGCCGCATGATGGACTTCATGATGGCCTCCTGGGACGCCTCGCTGGCGGGCATTTCCGCGGCGATCCGTCCGGACGCCATCACGTAGATCCGGTCTGCCACCCCCAGCACCTCGGGCAGCTCCGACGAGATGATGATGACGGCCTTCCCCTCGGCGGCGAGGCCGTTGATGATCGAGTAGATCTCGTATTTCGCCCCGACGTCGATGCCGCGCGTCGGCTCATCGAGGATCAGCACGTCGGGGTTGGCGAACAGCCACTTCGACAGGACGACCTTCTGCTGGTTGCCGCCGGACAGGTTGACCGCGATCTGCTTGACGCTCGGCGTCTTGATCGCGAGCGCGTCGCGGTACTCGTTGGCGACCTTGATCTCCTTGGGCCCCGAGATGACCCCGGTGGTCGAGACCCCGTCGAGATGCGCCAGCGTGATGTTGGTCTTGATGTCGTTCATGAGGATCAGCCCGTAGGTCTTGCGATCCTCGGTGACGTAGGCGATGCCGTGGTCCACGGCCTTGGGAATCGAGGAGACGTCGATCGCCCTGCCGCCCTTGAGGACCTCGCCCCCGACGAAGTGCCCCCACGACCGACCGAAGACGCTCATGGCGAACTCGGTCCGGCCGGCGCCCATCAGGCCCGCGATACCGACGACCTCGCCCTTGCGGACGTTCATGCTGACGTCGTTGATGACCATCCGGTCCGTGTAGATCGGGTGGGCGACCTTCCAGTTCCGCACCTCGAACGCGATGTCGCCGATGGCGGCCTCGCGCGGGGGGAATCGGTGGGTCATGTCGCGCCCGACCATGCCGCGGATGATGCGGTCCTCGGTCACCTCTCCGCCCTTGGCGTCGAGCGACTCGATGACGGCTCCGTCTCGCAGGATCGTGATCGTGTCCGCGACCGACTCGACCTCTTTGAGCTTGTGGGAGATCAGCACGCAGGCGATGCCCTGTGCCCGGAACTCGCGCAGGAGCTGCAGGAGCTGCTGCGAGTCGTTCTCGTTGAGCGACGACGTGGGCTCGTCGAGGATGAGGAGCTCCACGTTCTTGGACAGCGCCTTTGCGATCTCGACCAGCTGCTGCTTGCCGACGCCGATCCGGCTGATCTTGGTGTCGGGCGTCTCGTCGAGGCCGACCTTCTTGAGCAGCTCGATGGCCTTGGAGTGCGAGAGGCCCCAGTTGATGACGCCCCGGGTCGCCTGCTCGTTGGCGAGGAAGATGTTCTCGGTGATGGACAGCTGCGGGACGAGCGCCAGCTCCTGGTGGATGATGACGATTCCCTTGTGCTCGCTCTCACGGATACCGTGGAAGCGGCACTCCTCGCCCTTGAAGAAGAACTGGCCGTCATAGGTGCCGTACGGGTAGACCCCGGAGACCACCTTCATGAGGGTCGACTTGCCGGCCCCATTCTCCCCGACGAGGGCGTGGATCTCGCCCGGCCGGACGGCGAAGCTGACGTCCTTCAACGCCTTGACGCCCGGGAACTCCTTCGTGATGCCGCGCATCTCGAGCAGAACGTCGCTCACCGCACCGTCGCCCTCTGGCCCGTCAGGGTGTGGATATGAAATACGGGTGTGCGGGGTCGAGGACCGCCGCACACCCGCGATGGTGACTCTAGTCTAGTTGGCGATCTGGTCGGCGGTGTAGTAGCCGGTGTCCACCAGCGCCTGGGTCACGTTGTCCTTGGTGACGGACAGGACCGGGAGCAGGTAGGACGGGACAACCTTGACGCCGTTGTCGTAGGTCGTGGTGTCGTTCACTTCGACGGTCTTGCCGGCGAGGAACTGGTTGACCATCTCGGCGACCTTGGCGGCCAGCAGGCGGGTGTCCTTGAACACCGTGGAGGTCTGCTCGCCGGCGAGGATCGACTTGACGGACGGGAGCTCGGCGTCCTGGCCGGTGACCACGGGGCCGGGCTTGTCGGCGGCGTAGTAGCCAACCTGCTTCAGCGAGGCGATGATGCCGCGGCTGATGCCGTCGTAGGGCGACAGGACCGCGTCGACGCGCTTGTCGGCGTAGTAGGTGGCGAGGATGTTGTCCATGCGGGCCTGGGCGGCGGCGCCGTCCCAGCGAAGCGTGCCGACCTGCTCAGGGAACTTGACTTCCTTGGACTGGACGACGAGCTTGCCGCTGTCGATGAAGGGCTGCAGGATCGACATGGCGCCGTTGAAGAAGAACCCGGCGTTGTTGTCGTCCGGCGAACCGGCGAAGAGCTCGAGGTTGAACGGGCCCGCGGCGTTGTTGAGGTCGAGGCTGTCGACGATCGAGCCGGCCTGGGCGACGCCCACGTCGAAGTTGTCGAACGCTGCGTAGTAGTCGACGTTCGGGCTGTTGCGGATCAGGCGGTCGTAGGCGAACACCTTGATGCCCGCGTCAGCAGCCTTCTGCAGGGTGTCGGCGAGGGTGGTGCCGTCGATGGCGGCGATCACGAGGACCTTGGCGCCCTTGGTGATCATGTTCTCGACCTGGGAGACCTGGGTCGGGATGTCGTCCTCGGCGTACTGGAGGTCGGTCTCGTAGCCGAGCGCCTGCAGCGACTTGACGAGGTTGTCGCCGTCCGCGATCCAGCGGGCGGAGGACTTGGTCGGCATCGCGATGCCGACGAGGCCGCCGGCCGCAGCAGCGGACGGGGCCTCGGAAGCAGGGGCCATGGAGGCCGGGGCCTCGCTGGCGGCCTGGGAGGCCGGAGCCGTGGACGGGGCCGGGGTGGCCGCGCCACCGCCGCACGCGGCGACGACGAGCGCGCCGGCCGCGAGGGCAACTGACAGGAACTTCTTCATGGGTACTGTGCGCTCCTCCTGGTGTGGGGTCTGGCCCCACGGTCTCACGTCCGCCGGTCGCCTCAGGGGTTGCGGCTGCGCCGCCTGTTCCCCTGTGGAGCCGTACAGGCTCCAGGTCGATGTCGGTAGACGCTTGCCGTTATCGTTCCCGTGAACGATAACGGTCGCATCCTATGCGCCTGACGCAGGGTGCGTCAAGCCGGTCCGTCAAGCCGATTTCCGGTATCGGAAACGAGCCATCGGGGTGACGATCAGCCCGCTCAGAGCCCCTTGGCCAGCAACCAGTAGAGATCGTTCCACCTGAGCTGGTCGCGGAACCCGTCGAGCGTGGTCCGCTCATCGATGACGAGGTACTCGACCCCTGACATCGCTGCGAAGTCTCGCAGGTGTTCGCTGGTTACGCTGAAACCAAGGCTTGTGTGGTGGGAGCCACCCGCGTAGATCCACGCGGCGGCAGCCGTCCGGAGGTCGGGTCGTGGACGCCAGACGGCGCGGGCGACCGGGAGCTTCGGGAGGGGCTGCTCCGCCGGCACGACGTCGACGACGGTCGCAACCATGCGGAAACGCTGGCCCATGTCGGTGATGCAGGCGGCAACGGCCGGACCGGGGTGGGCGTCGAAGACGAGCCGGACCGGGTCCTCCTTGCCGCCGATGGACAGGGGGTGCACCTCGAGGCGGGGCCGCTCCCCCGAGATGGACGGGCAGACCTCCAGCATGTGGGCACCGAGGATCAGGTCGTCGTCGCCCGTGAGGTGGTAGGTGTAGTCCTCCATGAACGACGTGCCGCCGGGGAGCCCGGCCGACATGACCTTCATGGCGCGGACCATGGCGGAGGTCTTCCAGTCCCCCTCCCCGCCGAAGCCGTAGCCGTCCGCCATGAGACGCTGGACGGCCAGTCCCGGGAGCTGCTTGAGGCCGTGGAGGTCCTCGAACGTGTCGGTGAAGGCGGTGAACACGCCGTCGTCCAGGAACCGGCGCAGGCCCAGCTCGATGCGGGCGCCGTCGCGCAGGCTCACCGCGCGGTCGCCGCCGGGCCGGAGCTCGGCCGCGACGTCGTACTCGTCGAGGTACTGCGCCACCAGGGCGTCGACGTCGGCGTCGCTCGCCTCGTTCACCACCTTGACGAGGTCGCCCACGCCCCAGGTGTTGACCGAGAAGCCCAGGCGGCGCTGCGCCTCGACCTTGTCGCAGTCGGTGACGGCGACCTCGCGCATGTTGTCGCCGAAGCGGGCAATCCTGCCGCCCTGCCAGTCGGCCTTGGCGCAGGCGGCGCGGGACCAGGTGCCGATCTGCTCCTGGACCGGGGCGTCACCCCAGTGCCCGACCACGACCTTGCGCTCGAGCCGCAGGCGCGCGGCGATGAACCCGAACTCCCGGTCGCCGTGGGCGGCCTGGTTCAGGTTCATGAAGTCCATGTCGATGTCGGCCCAGGGGATCTCGCGGTTGAACTGGGTGTGGAGGTGCAGGAACGGCATGTCCAGCGCCTCGAGGCCCGCGATCCACATCTTGGCCGGGCTGAACGTGTGCATCCACGTGATCAGCCCGACGCAGCGCGGATCCGCGTTCGCCTCGCGCACAAGCGCGAGGATGCCGTCCGAGCCGGTCAGGACGGGCTTAGTGACGACGCGCACCGGGATCGAGGGCGCCTCGTCGAGGGCCGCGGCGATTGCCCGCGAGTGCTGGGCGACGGTCTCCAGGGTCTCGGGCCCGTAGAGGTGCTGGCTGCCGGTGACGAACCAGACCTCGGACGCCGCTAGGTTCAGCACGTGGGTTCTCCTGCGGGGACGGCGCGGCGTGTCAGCGCTGGCCGTAGACGTTCGTGTAGCGGTCGTGAAGCTTGGTCACCGCGTCGGCGGAGATCTCGTCGGGGATCCCGAGCTGGAGGGCCATGAACACGGTGGCCGCCACGTCCTCGGTCATGACCGCGGCCTTGACCGCCGCCCTGGCCGTGGAGCCGATCGTGAACACGCCGTGGTTCTTGAGCAGGATCGCGGGCGAGGACCCGATGCCCTCGACCACCAGCCTCCCGATGCCCTCGTCGCCGATGAGCGTGAAGCCGGCGCACGGGATCTCGCCGCCAAACTCGTCGGCCTGGGCGGTGAGGTAGACCGGGATCGACCGGCCGACGGCCGCGAACGCCGTCGCGTAGCGCGAGTGCGTGTGCACGACGCCGTTCACGTCCGGCCGGTGGCGGTAGATATAGAGGTGGCTGAGGGTGTCGGAGCTGGGCGAACAGGCGCCATCCACCACGTTGCCATCGGGGTCCACGACGACCATCGACTCGGCGGTCAGGTCCTCGTAGCGGACGCCCGAGGGCTTGATCGCCACGAGCCCGGTCTCCGGGTCGCGGGCGGACACGTTGCCGCCCGTCCAGCGCACGAGGTCGTTCGCGGGGAGCTCCGCGTGGAGCGCGACGAGCGATTCGCGAAGCGCCGCCAGACGCATCAGCCCACCTCCGCCTTCGCCCGTGCGCGCAGGCCACGGAGCGTCTTCATCACGTTGTTCTCACCGCGCCCGAAGTAGTCGTGCAGCCGGACGTACTCGCGGAAGAGCACGTCATAGACCGCGGTCGCCTCGGGGTTGGGCTCGTACACCAGGTCCTTGAGGCGGGCCATCGTGCGGGCCGCGTCCTGGATCGTCGCGTAGCCGCCGGCATCGGCACCCGCGGCCACGGCCCCGAACATCGCGGAGCCGAGGGCCGGCGTCTGGTCCGAGCCGGAGAGCTTGAACGGACGGCCGGTGACGTCCGCATAGATCTGCATGATCAGCGGGCTCTTGTCGGCGAGGCCGCCGCAGGCGATGACCTCGTTGACCGGGACGCCGTTGGTCTCCAGCGCCTCCATGATCACGCGGGTCCCGTAGGCGGTCGCCTCGATCAGGGCGCGGTACATCTCCGGCGCTGTCGTCGCGAGGGTCGCGCCGACCAGCAGGCCGCCCAGCTCGGCGTCGACCAGGACGGAACGGTTGCCGTTCCACCAGTCGAGGGCGAGCAGGCCGGACTCCCCGGGTGCGAGGAGCCCGGCCTGTTCCTGGAGGAGCACGTGGATGTCGAGGCCGCGCTTGCGCGCCTCGACCTGGTAGGACTCCGGCACGGCGTGCTCGGTGAACCACGCGAAGTGGTCGCCGACGCAGCTCTGGCCGGCCTCGTAGCCGAAGTAGCCCAGGATGATCCCGTCCTCGACATAGCCGCAGATGCCCGGGACGAGGTGCTCCTCCTCGCCCAGGACCATGTGGCACGTGCTCGTGCCCATGATCATGACCATCCGGCCGGGCTCCGTGACGGTGGCCGCCGGGACGGAGACGTGGGCGTCGACGTTCGCGACCGCGACGGCGGTGCCGACCGGGAGGCCGGTCCACGCGGCCGCCTCGGCGGTCAGGCCGCCGGCCCTGTCGCCGGTCGAGGAGATGACGCGGGACATCTTGCTGTCCACCACGTCCGCGAGCCGCGGGTCCAGCGCCTCGAAGTAGGCGCGGTCCGGGAAGCCCTCGCCCTTGGACCACAGCGCCTTGTAGCCCGCGGTCGTCGCGTTGCGGGTCTCGACGCCGGTGAGGCGCCAGATGACCCAGTCCGCGGCCTCGATCAGGCGATCGGCGCGCGCGTAGACGTCCGGGGCCTCATCGAGGATCTGGAGGGCCTTGGAGAAGAACCACTCAGAGCTGATCTTGCCGCCGTACTTGGGCAGCCAGGCCTGACCGGTCCGCGCCGCGGTCTCGTTGATCCGGTCCGCCTCGGGCTGGGCGGCGTGGTGCTTCCAGAGCTTGACCCAGGCGTGCGGGTTGGTGCGCAGCTCGGGCAGGAGCGCGAGCGGCGTCCCGTCCGCGAGGGTCGGCATCATCGTGCAGGCCGTGAAGTCGATGCCGAGGCCGATGACGTCCTTGCCGTCCACACCCGCCTGGCGGAGGACCGCCGGGACCGTCTCGCGGAAGACGCGGAGGTAGTCCTCGGGATCCTGGAGCGCCCAGTCGGGCTGGAGCGGCACGTCCTTCTCGATCGGGAGCCGCTCGTCGATGACGCCGTTGCTGTAGGGCCACACAGCCGTTGCGAGCTGCGTGCCGTCGGCGACGTCCACCAGGATGGCGCGTCCCGACTCCGAGCCGAAGTCCACGCCGATCGCGTACCTGCTCAAGGTGCCTCTCCTGCCCGCTCGCATGGTCTGCGGTGCGCCATCCGGTGCGCCCGTCCGGTGCCGGGGGGCCGCACGAGCGCGGTCCGCGGGGACCACAATAGTGACAACCTCCGCGGGGACCGTTATCGTTCCCGTTACCGATCACGCTACCACATCGCAGCAATGCCGAAACCGCCCGGTACCCGCACCGGCCCCCCCGAGGAGCGTCCGAGCTTGCGCCGCCAGCACAGGGTGACGATCAAGGAGATCGCCGCGATGACGGGTGTCTCCACGCAGACCGTCTCCCGCGTCATCAACAAGCGCCCGGACGTGTCGCCCGAGACCCGCCGGTCCGTCGAGGCCGCCATCGCGGAGCACGGCTTCCAGCCCAGCGCCGTCGCGCGGAGCCTCGTCCAGCGCCGATCGCAGATGCTCGGCGTCATCGTCGCGGGGCTCAGGTACTACGGCGTCGCCCAGACGCTGAACGGGATGGCCGAGGCGACCGAGGCCGCGGGCTACTCGCTCATCCTCAAGGAGCTGGCGAGCTTCGACGTCCCGGACATCGTCCCCGTCGTGGAGTTCTTCGTCGCCCACCGGGTCGAGGGGATCATCTTCGCGCCGCCGCAGATGGGCGCGAACGTCCGCCACCTCCAGGAGCAGCTGCCGCCCAGCACGCCGCCCGTGATCTTCCTCAAGGCGGAGCCATCGGAGCGGTTCACCTCCATCGGCATCGACAACGTCGAGGCGGCGCGTGCCGCCACGAAGCACCTGATCTCGCTGGGCCGGCGGCGGATCGCCCACCTGGCCGGCCCGCTCGAGTGGCGCGAGGCCCGTGACCGCCGGGACGGCTGGCTGCTGGCGCTCGCCGACGCGGGCCTGGAGCCCGGGCCGATGGCCGCCGGCGACTGGGAGGCGTCGAGCGGCAACGCGGGCTTCGCGCGGCTCCTCGACGAGAACCCGGACATCGACGGGCTGTTCGCCGCGAGCGACCAGATGGCGCTCGGCGCGCTCCACGTCGCGAACACGCGCGGCATCAGGATCCCGGACCAGCTCGCGGTCGTGGGCTTCGACGGGCTGCCCGAGGCCGCACAGTTCACGCCCTCGCTCACGACGATGTACCAGCCGCTCAAGGAGATCGGGCGCTTGGCGGTCCAGGAGCTGGTCGCGTCGCTGAGCGCGGACCTGACGCAGGCCGCCACGTCGATCCTGGTCCCGACGCAGCTGCTGCTGGGCGACAGCGCGCCGATGCCGTCGGCGGCCCCGGGCACGCCCGTTGGCGGTGCGCACGCGTCCGGCGATGCCGCCAGGGCCGGCCGCCGCGGATCGGTGCCCGCCGCGTCCTCCTGAGGGTCCTGTGCCGCGGGCGACACGTCCCGGGCCGCGCCACTACCCGTCGAGCGCCGCGACCTCCACGCAGCAGGCGACGACGCCCAGGCGGCCAAGCCGCTCGAACGTCGAGCGGCGTCGGACGGTCCACGCCGCGACCTCCAGACCCGCGGCCCGCGCCCGGGCGAGCGACGCCGGGGTGATCGCACCCCAAAGCACGGACACGCCGCGGCAGCCGAGCCCGACCGCGAGCGAGAGCGTCGCCGGGGCCAGGTCGTCCGCGTTGAGCCAGCGGGCCCAGCCGGGGAGCCGGTCCTCCATCGCGACGAGCGTCGGCGGCTCGAACGAGCTGATCACCGCCGTCGCCGGCGCGTCGCCGCGGGCCGCCCGGAGCACGGCTGCGGTCGCGTCGCCGTGGTCGTCGCCCTTGAGCTCGATGTCCATCCAGGCGCCGGGGAGGGCCTCCAGAACCGTGTCCAGGCGCGGGATCCCGTGACGCGCGAGCTCCGTGGCGTCGAGGCGGTCGACCCGCCCGGCGGCGCCCTGGACCCGGAGCAGGGTGTTGTCGTGGAGGAGGACCGGGACGCCATCACGCGAGAGCCGGACATCGAACTCCACGCCGTCGCAGCCCTTCACGCGCATCGCCGCATCGAGGGCCTCGAGCGTGTTCTCGGGCGCGACGCGCCAGTCGCCGCGATGCGCGAGCCGGAGCGGCGCGGTCACCCGACGACCAGGTGCGCCGCCACGCCGATGTGGTCGGACGGGTAGAGCGTCGGGTCGCCGACGGCCGGCCGGTCGAAGCAGAGCGACGCGGACTCCACGGCGACGGCCCCGCGGACCCAGACGTAGTCGAGGCAGCCGGGGTCGCCGTCGTCATCCATGCCCGGCGCCTGGAGCCCGGACGGCCACGTGACCGCCGGCTCGTCCCCGTTCGCCGAGGCGTAGGCCGAGGTGAACCCGCCGGCGATCATGCGCGCGTACGCGGGCTCGTCGGGTTCGGCGTTGAAGTCCCCCGCGACGATGACTGCATCGTGCTCGGGCGCGGTCCCCAGCCAGGCGAGGAGCAGCTCGGCCTGCTGGGCCCGGAGTGCCTCGTCCGCCGGGATGTGATGCAGGTGCGTGACCGCGAAGACGAGGCGGGCACCGCCGGGGAGCGCGATCCGGACCCGGTGCGCCGACCGGGTGGCGCCGAGGTCGACGCGCTCGTACGCGTCGGACGCGAGGGGCAGCCTCACGAGCAGCGAGTTGCCGTACTCCGGGCGACCGGCCCACCCGCGGATGGCCTCGTAGTGCGCCTGCCCCGCAGCGCCGAGGAGGCGGTCCTGCTGGAGCGGGTAGACGACCTCATTGAGCCCGATGACGTCCGGCTGGAGCGCCGCCATGTCGGCGAGCAGGAGCGGCAGGCGCTCGTCCCAGCGGTCGGCCAGGTTGCGGATGTTGAGCGTCGCGACGTGTACGCGATCCACGGGGCTCCTCTCGTCAGGCGTGCGTGGGGATCGTGAAGGTGAACACCGAGCCGCGACCCTCCTCGGACTCGACGCCGATCCTGCCGCCATGGCCCTCGACGACGTGCCGGGCGATCGCGAGGCCGAGGCCGGTCCCGCCCCCGCGCAGCCGGGCGCGGTCGACCTTGTAGAAGCGCTCGAAGATGCGGGGCTGGTCCGCTTTGCGGATGCCGATGCCGTGGTCCGTGACGGAGACCGAGACCGCGTGGGGCTCGCGGCGCGCGGCCACGCGGACCTCGCCGCCGTCCGGGCTGAACTTGACGGCGTTGTGGACGAGGTTGACGACGACCTGGCCGAGGCGATCCTCGTCGCCACGGATCGTGGGCAGGCCGGGCTCCGCGTCGATCGCGAGGGTGACGTGGTTGCGCTCGGCGAAGACGCGGAGCCGTTCCGCAGAGGCTGCGGCAAGCCGCCCGAGGTCGATGTCATCGTCGAGGTGGAGCACCGAGCCACCCTCGATGCGAGCGAGGTCCAGCATCTCGTTGACCATCTGGGCGAGGTGCCCGGTCTCCTCCTCGATGCGGGCGATGCGGTCGCGCATCTTCGTCGGGACGTCGGCCAGCTCGGCCTCGCGCGCGAGCGTCTCCGCGAGCAGGGTCACCGTCGAGAGCGGCGTCCGCAGCTCGTGGGCCAGGTTGTCGATGAACTGGGTTCGGATCTGCTGGAGGCGGCGGAGCTCCGTAACGTCCTCGAGGATCACGACGAGGTCGTCGGGGGCGAGGCGATGGGCACGGACGAGGAGGCCGCGGGGCTCGCCGGTGGCGGCGCGGTGCTCCGCGGTGAACGTGCCGCCGACCGGGACGGTGTCGAGGGCCGCCTCGAGCCGGGCGTCGAGGAACACCTCCATCACGCTTCGGCCGGCGAGGCCCGGGCCGGCGGCGCCAAGCAGGGCCGCGGCGCGGGGGTTCGCTGCGGTGATCCGGTGGTCGGCCCCAACGTGGAGGACGCCGACCGGGAGGAGCTCGTCCGTGTGCGTGGTCCTGGCGGCGTCCGGGGCCGGGGCCGGGGCGGCGCCTGCCGTGGGCGCCTCGGGAGCGCCCGCAGGCCCGGCCGCCGGCTTGTCCGGCCTCCGTCCTGCGGCCATGGCCTCGAGCCGGTCGAGCTCGTCCGCGCGCCGGCGCATCACCAGGAGCGCGGCGCCGAGCGCGATCGCGAGCCCGATCACGGAGATCCACAGCAGGCCTTCCATCGCTCTGAGGATCGCACAGGCACCGTCCCCGCGGCGCCGAGGCGGGACGAGGCCGAGACGAGGCGAGGCCGGACGCTAGCGGGCGCGCCGCACGTCCGGGCCCGCCGGGCCGGAACCGGGGCCATGGGAGCCCGGGCCACTCCCCGCTCCCCCGCCCGTCGCCGCCGTCCAGGGCGCGATCAGCGCGGCGTAGATGGCCGGCGGAAACGCGTGCCGGAGCGCCGTCATGTGTCCCACGCGCGCCGCGAGCCGCCGCACCCGCTGTGCCGTAGCGGGCGCGAGGCCGTCCACCGGCACGACCGCGGCAACGTCACGTGAGGCCAGCAACGCGGAGATCCGCAGGGCCTCGTCCTCCTCGCGGTCCAGGGCCTCGGGCCAGGGGCGGTCGTCGCCGGCGATCCCCTGGGACCCGCGGAGGAGCGCCGCGAGCTCCTCGCGGGTGAGCGCGGCCGCCCGGTCGCGGAGCGCCGCCACGGCGTCGCCGTTGGGCCCGTAGCGCGGCTGGTCCAGCGACGCGTCCCAGGCGCGCAGCAGACGGTCGCGCGCGCGCCCGCGAAACGGCTCGGCGAGCAGGTCGTCGAGGAACGCCGAGAGCGACAGCTCCGCCGCGACGCCCAGCAGCCCCTCGCGGAGGCCCACCTCGGCCCAGCGCTCGGCGGGCACCCGGCGGACGAGGTCCGCCTCGGTCGCAGCGAAGGCTGCCTTCGCCTCCGGGGGCAGAAACCGGCGGACCGTGGCGAGGAACGCGATCGGCGGGGGCTCCGCGGCGGCGAGCCGGTCCAGCTCGTCCGGGGTCAGGCGCTCCACACGGGCGAGGAACCGTGCCAGCCGCTCAGCCGGGTCGCCGCGGACGAGGTCCGGGCGCGTGGACCGGCGCGACCCCTCGGGTGCGGTCGCGCGCGACCCGGGCTGGCGCGCCCAGGGCTGGTGCGTGACGCGCGGCCGATAGCCGGGCCTCCGCGCCCCGCCGCGCCGCGTGACCGGCGCGAGGCCCAGGCGCTCTGCGTCGTAACGGGCGCGCAGCTCAGGGTCACTGAGCCAGTCGTGGGCGACGTTGATCCGCTTCGCGCGATCCGTCGCGGCGTCGTCGTTGCCGGCAACGTCGGGGTGGTGGAGCTTGAGCAGGGCACGCCACGCGAGCTCGATCGCCTCGGGCGAGGCATCAACGGCCACCTCGAGGCGCGCGTAGAGGTCGTCCTCGGGGACGAGCGGTCCGGACACGTCGGGGCTCGCGCGGCCGGGCCTGGGCCGGGTCAGACCGGGGTCGGGGCGCGACCGGCCAGGAAGGCCTCGACATCCTCAATCGGCCGGACCGACTTCTCGCCCGTCTCGCGGTTCTTCACCTCGATCCCGCCGGCCTCGAGCGACCGCGGGCTGACGGTGAGGATCCACGGCATGCCGAGCATGTCGGCGTCGGCGAACTTGACGCCGGGCGACTCGGAGCGGTCGTCGTAGAGGATCTCGAACTCGGGGCCGGCGTCCTTG